>DYDT01000023.1 GCA_020404485.1 Rickettsia endosymbiont of Diachasma alloeum
ATCATTACCACTAACAATAGATTTTCTAAAATTACATTCAGGATAATTACTACATGCTAAAAATGCTCCAAATTTACCAAGCTTTAAGCTTAGCTCACCAGTTTTGCATGATGGGCAAACTTTAGAGTCTTTATTTTCTCCAAATATATGATAATCAAGAGCTTGCTGCACATAGCTAATAATTTCTGTAATGTTTTGTTTACTTACAGATTCTATATTGTGGTTAAAACCATTCCAAAAATTACCTAAAGCGGATTTCCATTCAAGCTTGCCAGCAGCTATTTCATCTAGCTCATTTTCAAGTCCTGCTGTAAAATCATATTCAACATATTTTTTAAAGAACCCAACTAAAAATACTGTTACTAAACGCCCTAGCTCTTCAGGCATAAAACGCTTTTTCTCTAACGTCACATATTTACGATCTTGTAAAACTGACGGAATAGTAGCATAAGTTGATGGACGACCAATTCCAAGCTCTTCAAGCTTTTTCACTAAGCTAGCTTCTGAATATCGTGGCGGTGGTTCGGTGAAATGCTGATTTGGAATGATCTCTTTAGTTTTCAAATGTTCTTGTTCTTTTAAAGGCGGCAGCATCTTATTTTCTTCTTCAGCCTCATCGTCTATACTTTCACGATAGACTTTATAAAACCCATCAAAAGCTATAGTTGATCCGTTCGCTCTTGCTAAATATTCCTTATTTTCTGAAGCTAAAGTTGCATTTACTAAATCCATTATGACATTTTCCATTTGGCAGGCTATAGTCCTTTTCCAAATTAATTCATAAAGCTTATAATAATCTTTCTCTAGCTTTTCCTTTAAATCATTAGGGGTATAGTTAATATTTGTCGGTCTTATAGCTTCGTGAGCTTCTTGAGCGTTTTTTACTTTCGATTTATAAATGCGGGAACTGCTTGGTAGATATTTATCGCCATAATCTTTATTTATTAATTTACGTATTTCATCTATCGCATCTTTTGATAAGGTAACGCCATCAGTTCTCATATAAGTAATAAGTCCAATAGTTTCTTTACCAATATCTACACCCTCATACAACTTTTGGGCTATTTGCATGGTTTTTTTAGCACTAAAACCTAATTTTCGTGCAGCTTCTTGTTGAAGAGATGAAGTAATGAAAGGCGGTTGCGGCTGACGTTTTTGCTGCTTCTTTTCTATCTTATCAACATGAAAATTTTGAGATTTAAGCTTTTCAGTTAAATCTTTTGCTTCTTTATCATTAGTAATCGAAAACTTTTCTAGCTTCTGATCATTTACATGAGTTAATTTAGCAGTAAATAGCTCTTTGTTACCATTTAGCATTTTAAGGCTAATAGCCCAATATTCTTCCGACTTAAAGCGCTCTATCTCATCTTCACGCTCGCATATTAAACGTAATGCTACAGACTGTACACGCCCCGCTGATTTGCATCCAGGAAGCTTACGCCATAAAAGCGGTGATAGTGTAAAGCCAACTAAATAGTCCAAAGCTCTTCGTGCTTGCTGAGCATTTACTAAATTATTATCAAGTTTTCTAGGATTTTCTATAGCATGAGTAATTGCTTTTTTGGTAATTTCATTAAACGCTACTCGCTTAAAAAAATCATTGGACTTGACTTTATTTTTTTCTTTAATTACTTCTGCAATATGCCATGAGATGGACTCACCCTCACGATCTGGATCGGTTGCAAGATATACTGACTCAGCTTTTTTTGCATCTTTAATTATTGCATCCACATATTTATCTGCTTTCTCTGAAATATCATATTTCAGAGAAAAATTTTCATCAGGTATCACAGAACCTTTTTTAGATGGAAGATCTCTAATATGACCAAATGAGGCAATAACTTTAAATTCATCACCTAAATATTTATTTATTGTTTTTGCCTTTGCTGGCGATTCTACTATTACTAATTTCATCAATTATTATTATTTATTATATACTTATCTAATTTGTATAATTTTATTATAAAAACAACTATTTTTACTTATCAGCGTTATAAATTAACGATATTTTATTGCTGGGGTGTCGCATTGCTTTACCAGCAAGCTCTAATTCTAATATTATTGTATATATAATAGGCAATGGTAATTCCGTCATTTTTTGTAAATAATCAAAATCTATAGGTGCTGCAGATAATAATTCTATAACAACAGCACGCTCTTTTTCTAATGGTTCTTTTATCTGCATTGTATTTAGTGGTTTAAAATTAGCATCTAACTCAGCAAAATCTTTAAATAAGCTTTCATCTTTCTTGATAAATTCTTCATATTGCGGCAAATTAGCTACAATATCATTAACCGATTCTACTAAATGTGCACCTTGTCTAATAAGTTTATTTGTACCTTGACATCTTGGATCTAAAGGAAAACCTGGAACGGCAAAAATTTCTCTATTTTGCTCAAGAGCAAATCTTGCTGTAATTAAAGAGCCAGATTTTAGGCTTACTTCTATTACTACTGTAGCAAGAGCAAGACCAGATATTATTCTATTACGTTGCGGGAAATGCTTACCAAGTGGCGTAGATCCTACAGGTAATTCAGCTATTATCAACCCCTCTTCTGCCAAATTTTCAAATAATTTTTTGTTTTCTGGTGGATATATATGATCAATACCGCCAGCAATAACTCCAATAGTTTTAGAAGTTGCTGCTTGATGCACACTGCTATCTATTCCTCTTGCTAAGCCTGAAACAGTTACATACCCCTCTTCTGCTAACTCGGCAGCAATTTTATGAGCAAAGCTTCTCCCGTTTGCCGAGGCATTTCTAGCTCCAACTATCGCAATACATTTATGATGATTTAGTAAATCTATATTACCTTTATAGCTTAATACTGGTGGGGGATCATAAATTTCAAATAATAATCGTGAATATTATAGAGATTTATATGTGATAAGTTTAGCATTATTTTTTTTAAGCAGCTCTAATTCTTTCTCAGCATCACTTTTACTAAAAATCTTAATCGGCTTTGATTTTCCACCCCTTAGTGCAAAATCTCCAATATTTTCTATGCTAGTTGCTGCATCACCAAATAACTTTATTAAGCTGTAGAAAGTTTTAGGTCCTACATTTTCACTTCTAATAAGTCGTAAAATATTAATTGTTTCAAGATCATAAGATATTTTAGAAGTAGGAGCAGAAAATAGTTCTTTTAGCATTAGGTAAAGTACTTGATGAACGTCATTGCGAGCGACTAAAAGGAGCGTGGTAATCTCAGGATGTTTTATGAGATTGCCACGTCGCTTCGCTCCTCGCAATAACGGAAATAATTAATATAGTATACTATAATTTCTCAGCATGTGAGCTTAAGTAATGTGCTATACCCTCATGCGATGGCGTAATAGCTTCTTCACCTTTATGCCAACCTGCAGGGCAAACTTCACCATGTTTTTGATTATGAGCTAATGCATCAATTACTTTCAGCGTATAATTAATATCACGACCTATAGGCAGATCATTAACTAACATATGACACACTACAAAATCTTCATCTATTAAAAAAGTACCACGTAATGAAATACCGCCATCATTAAGTACGTTATACATTGCAGAAATTTCTTTTTTAAGATCAGAAACCATTGGGAATTGAACCTGTCCAAGTCCACCTTTACTATGAGGAGTATTTTTCCAAGCTAAATGGCTAAAATGTGAATCAACACTAACTGACACTACTTTAGTATTTCTTTCAGTAAACTCACCAAGTTTATTATGAAATGCTATAATTTCCGATGGACATACAAAAGTAAAATCCAAAGGATAGAAGAACAATATAATTTTATGTCCTTTAGCATAACGACTAAGAGTAAATTCACCTTCTACATTATTATTAGGCATAATTGCTGTAGCTGTGAAATCTGGGGCAGGTTTGCCAACAAATACTTTCATATCTTCACAAACATTCTCATTTTTTAGCATATTCTTACCTTTTTAGTTAACAACCTGATTATGATATATAAAACTAATTATTATTACAACAATAAATCTTCACAAAATTTACTTACTTTCTTTCTTATCTGAAGAAGTTTTTAATTGATTAAATATACTTAGGGTTTGAGTGATAAAACTACTTGGCTCTGAAAGATTTGCAGGTAAAATCACTGTATTAGTATCTTTAGCTAAATTACCGAATGCGTTAATATACTGCTCGGCTATTTTAAGAGATACCGCCTCACTACCCCCAGTTTTTTGCATTGCTGATGCTATAGTCTCAATACTTTTAGCTGTAGCGGTTGCAACTAGACCAATCGCCTCCGACTCACCTTTTGCTCTATTAACTTGATCAGTATAGGAAGCTTCTGAATTTAGAACGATCTGTGCTTTTTCTCCTTCCGCATGGTTAATCTTTGCCTGTCTATTACCCTCAGACTCTAAGATTTGTGCACGTTTTTGACGCTCTGCCGCTACTTGTAACTCCATAGCTTTAAGGATAGATTGCGGTGGCTGAATATCTTTGATCTCATAACGCATACATTGTATGCCCCAGTTTATCGCTGCTTGGTTAATGGCTGCAACAATAGCAACGTTTAAAGTTTCACGTTCTTCAAAAGTTCTATCTAACGGTAATTTACCAATTTCCGAACGCATAGTAGTTTGTGCAAGCTGAGTTATAGCGTAATAAGGATTATTGACACCGTAAGAAGCTGCCATTGGATCAATGATTTTAATATATAAAACACCATCGATAGATAATGTTACGTTATCGTTTGAAATAGCAGTTTGTGCAGTAACATCTATTGCTTCTTCTTTCAAAGTATGTTTATAAGCTACTCTTTGAATTACTGGAATTAAGAGATTCAATCCAGGCTGTAATACCTTATCAAATTTTCCTAATTTTTCTACTACCCAAGCTTGTTGCTGAGGCACAACTTTAACCATTTGTATTATAACCAAGATAGCTATGATACTAAAAATTAATAATGCATATTCCATATTAACACCTTTTTTATTTTCGTTTTTATCTTATATTGAAATTTTGGAAATTACTAGAAATATTATTTTATTGTGGGTTGGGGGTTAGGTGTCATTGCGAGGAGGCATTGTTGCGTGGATCGAAAAATACCCTTAATGTCATTCCTGCGAAAGCAGGAATCCAGAAAAATAAACATAAAAGCAGCAAATTTTTAAAATTACAAACTTAGGTAGCTCGCTTTATACTAGATTCCTGCTTTCGCAGGAATGACATCGGAATCACGCAACAATTTCTTGCGAGGAGGCGAAGCCGACGTGGCAATCTCAGGAGTCTAAATTTTATGAGATTGCCACGCTCACTTTGTTCGCTCGCAATGACACAATCTAATAAGACCTATCTAAAATAAACCTAATAATAGAAAATAAATATTCTTTATAAATATTTTGAACTGGGATTTTGTTAAGAACGCTAATAGCTTCATTTTCTAAGCTATTCAGATGATTTATAATATCCTTACTAATTTTATGCTTTACCATCAAATCACATACTTTTACAAATTCTTCTTTAGTACGATTATCTGACTTTATCATATTTTTAAGGCAAGCTTTATCGTCTTTCTCTAATTTGTCATATAAGAAGATTAGCGGTAATGTAACTTTTCCTTCTAAAAAATCATCACCGATGTTTTTTCCTACCTGCTTATCATTGCCAAGATAATCAAGCAAATCGTCTATAACCTGAAATATAGTACCAAGCAACCTTCCAAACTCTTCCATATCTTTAGAAATATCATCACTCTGATTTGCTATGATAGCTCCAACAGAGCAAGAAGCACCAAATAATTCAGCAGTTTTGGATTTAACGATTTGCTGATATTCTTCAATATTTATAAGACGACGCTCGTTTAGCTTAACTAGCTGCACTACCTCACCTTCTGAAATTATTGCTGAAGCTTTTGCTAAAACATTCATGGCTTTAATAGAGCCAGAAGATACCATTAATTTAAATGATTGACTAAAAAGAAAATCACCGACTAAAATACTTGTTTTACTTCCCCAAATAACATTAGCAGTTGGCTTAAATCTTCGAAGCGTACTGTCATCTACTACATCGTCATGAAGTAGTGTTGCTGTATGAATAAATTCCACGGCACTAGCAAGCTTTATATGACTATCACCATTATAATCAAACATTTTAGCAGTTATAATAGTTAATAGCGGACGAATTCGTTTGCCACCTGCTTCCAGTAAATATTTACCAACTTTCTCTATTAACTCTTCATCACTTTTTAAACAGCTAATAATCAAGTTATTTAACTGTGTTACTTCATTTTTTAAATCTTGCTGTATTTTTACTATAATATCCATTATTTCGTAATCTCTTGCCACATAGTCTCATTAATATCTTGAAAACCTGGTAGCATGCATTTTTCTAGTATTTTTTGATGTTCTTTAAAATCTGGTATTAGTTCCATGATTTTTTCTTTTAAATTATCACCTGCTTTAACTTCTTTTACTGCTGCTTGGTATAAAGACAAATAATATAAAGGTAGAATTTTATTTATATCATCTATAGTACCTATCTTAGTTTTATTTAAATCTGATAAATCAAAATTATATTCAAAACTAACATCAGTTAAGTTAGAAGAATTTGGATGATCGGAAATAGTTTTAAAGAAAGATATAAAAGCATTTTTATAGATTTCTTTACTTTCTTCCGAAAGATTTTTATATATATAAGAACTTAGCACTTCCATTATTTTAGGATAATTATTGGCTATGATATCACCCTTACTATAAGAATCTTTAAATACACTTACTAATGTTTCGTTTGTTATATTAAATCCTGTTCTATTTGAATACAAACTTAGAGCATTTATTTGAGCTCTAGTTAACTTATTCAACTCAGTAAATAAACTAGCATTTAATTTAAAATCATATTCTCGGTTTTCCAAAATACTAAAATCAAACTCCTGATTACTATCTAAAACATAGCTTAGTTTAGAGTTTAAACTTTTATATGACTCATTATCTGAAAGTGTAAGCAAATAGTTTTGCCTGTCATAATATTTTCTTATGAAACTTAAGAAGCTTGTTATAGAGTCTTGCTTTAGCTTAAATTTTGAATCTATCAAAAGATTAACGTTATTATTACCTAAACCATCTAACTTACCTTTATACAGTAAATTAATATTATTTTCAAAACTATTACTATTTATTTGTGCATTAGTAATTTCAATTGTTAAATCTTTAGCAAAGTCTTTAAAATTTGAGTTACCCGCAGTAATTAAAAAATTAGCTGAAAATTTAAAGTTATTATGCCATGCTAATCTATATAATAACAGCCCTGCCGGAATTATTCTATCTTCAAGATCACTCTGTATTATTTCTGTATCATAATTAATTTCTAATTTTTGTGGTATATTATCAAGAAAATCCTGTTTACTTGTATAATACTTACTCTTATCAAATGCTAAAGTAAATAGAGTATGATCTTCTTCATATAGCTTTTTATTATCTACCAAATCAAAAATTTCTGCTTTATTTAAAGTAAATTTAACATCTTCTATAAAATTTATTATTTCAAAAAAATCCTTTTTCTCTTTTACAATTTTAAACAATCCAAGACTTAAAGGCATTTTTGCGGATAATATACAATTATCATTATAAAATTTTACTCCAAAGCCTCTCTCAATTGGTTTAAATCTACCAACGGCCTCTCCTGAAAAATCTATAAATATTTGCTGCTTTAATAAATTATAACCAATATTTATAGGTGAATTAAACTCGATTTTTCTATTAACGCTTTCTTCTTGCCAATTAATAATTGAAATACCAAATTTAAAAGGAAAACCATAAGGCTTAGCTTTAGAAAATTTAATAAAATATTGCTGAGAATCATCGATATTAAGGTAAGTATCAGAATATTTTTGATTTATAGAATTTGATAAGGAAAATAGGATTGCAAACCATAATATGCCATAAGTTAATACCGCAAGAATAGATACAAAAAATATTATTTTTAAAGTTTTTTTCATTTCTTTAAATTAAAGAAATATTTAATTTCATTCCTAGAGCAATCGCAGCACGATCAATGGTATCAAGAGTAACATTAGGATTGTTAGGGTTTAGAAGTCTATTTACGGCTGCTCTACTAGTTTCCATTTTTTTAGCCATTTCTGTTTTTGTTATATGTTTTTGTTCCATAATTTGCTTTATTTGTTCAGCAAGAATACGCTTATGAGCTACTGCCGTAACTTCTTCTAATATGCCTATTTCATTAAGAAAATTATCAAAATTAGAACCAATATACTTTTGATTAAGTTTATTCACAATTCTACCTCTTTTTTTCTTTTAAATGCTAAATCTAACTCTTTATTAGGAGTTTTTTGAGATTTTTTTATAAATCCATGTAACAGGATCATTTCACTATCTACTATACAAAAAAATACTCTTCCTATTTTACCATCTGTTAAATTTGATCTTACTTCATACATTCCTTTACCTAAAGATTTACATATAGGCATTCCAACTGGCCAAGAGTATTCTATAGTTTTAATATCTGTACCAATAGTTTTACAATCTTTAGGTTCTAACTCAAGCAACCACTCACGTACTGGTTCTTTTTCACTGATAGATCGATAAAATTTTACATTAAGAGTTTTTGATATATTAAACATTATATTAGTGTACTATAATTGGTACAATTTGGCAATTAAAAGTTTTTTCATATGATTATTATAGTGAGTGTAGAGTCATTGCGAAGAGATGCATAGCAGAGGACGGAGGCAATCTCATGACATAATATAACATTCCTAAGATTGCTTCGTCGCTACGCTCCTCGCAATGACTTAATGCGCAATGACTTAATGCATCACTTACACAACTCAGTATATTCTTTATTCAACTTTACAACATCCCAAATCCATAAGCTAATCATAACTATAAAAATTACTAATAGATATATTATTATAGAGTCAAAAGTAGCAGTAGGAATAATTATAAATATTAAGGACTGAATAAATGCACCGAGTGATTTACCAAATTTTGTACCTATTACCTCCACGGCAGCTTTACCCTTAGTTCTAAGTTCAAGCGATAACGGAATATACGCCATTTCTTTTGTTGAATCAAAAAGCGAGTATTTAGATGATTTACTTAAGATATTTTGAATTGCTCCAACAATTATTGCTGCATATAAAAGGTTAAAATTACCAAAACATGAACCTATTTCTTCAATAAAAATTATGAAAATAAAAAACATTAAACCAGTAATGGATAGCATAATAGGTGTCAATAATGCAGAGACAAACCAACCGAGCCTTCTAAGAATATTGCTTCCTATGATCATGAAAGTGACGCATGATATACCCATCCAGATGTTAAATCTACCCATAAAATGAACATAATCTATAGTATTTGGATATAGTTCTTTTACTTTTGCTTTCCAAGGTCCTTCTACAATATTAATCAATAAGCCATAACAGATTATTAATAAGGCAATACGACCTATATATTTCGAGTTAATTACTAGCTTAATACTTTCCAAAACCGAAAGTTTAGTTTTGGTTTTAGCTTTAACTTTCTTTGAATCTAAAACATTTATAGAATCAGTCAAAATAAATTTATTTATTATTCTAAATAGCAGCATAGAAATAACACCCGCTGCAACAATTATTGACATAATAGGTTGTAACATTTCTGTTGTTTGAGAGGTTAAATTAACTGATGCATCAAAAGAATTAGGTAATAATTCAGGATCAATTATTTTATTACCTGAGAAAAATACCAAAACGCTACCTGCAAGTATTAGTCCCATATTACCAACCATTCCAAGGACTGGATAAAATCTTTTTGCTTTGTTAGTATCAAAAATATGGTTAGCAAACTGCCAAAACATTAAGTTTATAACTACAGCACTCCATAACTCTGCAAAGATATACATAAGTCCATAGCTCCATTTACTGGCTATTTTAATAAACCATTTGAAGTTAGGGTAAGATGTTATTAAGCTATTTATTATTTCATTATTAGGGTGATAAGCTTCCTGATTTGGATAAATAATATATGCAAAAAATAAGAAAAATAATAGAAAGCTACCAACTATAATGTAAAAAACATATTCGAAATTGAATTTATTACTGAGCTTAACGTAAAGTATTGTAAAGATCACGCATGCGGGTAATACTAACCATAATTTTAAAAAGCTAATAATCTCTGCTCCCATAGAGGGTACTACTAAGCTATCTTTTATAGAACGTAATGCTCCGAAATTGAAAAGGATACATAGCATCATTAATGCCATAGGTATGAAAAGCTTTAATTCTTTTCTTTCTATTGGCCAAATTATTTCCTTAACTTTTTCAAAAAAGGTTTTGGGCGGCAACATTTATATTGTAACCTTGCATAAAAATTAAATTCCATGAATCTTTTTAAATATTCATAGAATCTAAACTTTTAAATCTCTTACTCATTAAAGTCAATTAAAATCTTCATTACCCCAAGGAGTAAACTCTCTATATCGCCAATAATATTTTTCAATCTCTTGATACTTTTCTATAATATCTTTTGTCCATTTTATTTCATTATTATTCCATGGTTTCTTTTTACCAGCATAATGCATAATAAAATATGAAAAATAAGTATCTCTATCTATAAAATATGTATAAAAATTCCATCTCATAGATAATGGATATATGTAATTATGAAAAGCAATATTTAATAAGTCTTGATCAGGATAAGCAAAACTACATTTTGAATTATGCATTGCGTCTAAAACCATATTCTTTGCTTGCTTTTCACGCATATTTTGTAGATTTAGAAATACTATACCACTATTTTTATAAAAATTATTTATTTTCCTATTACACTCTTCTTCTACTTTTAAAGTACAATAAGTAAGAGCGGTATCCATACTGCCAGCAACTATATAGTTTGACATATCTAACTTTTTGAAAGAATTTAAATCACGCAATACAATAATATCTGCATCAAGATATAATATAGAGTCTAAGTTCGGAAAGACTTGATCAAAATATAACCTATACATTACCAAAGGAGGCCACATATCTGAAAATTCTATTTTTTCATTAGCTAAATTTAAGTCTAATACATTTTCAGGAAAAGGAATAAAATCTATAGAATAGTCCCTTATATGTTTCATGGAAGCTAATTTTTCCATCGATTCTTCTGTAAGCGAATCTTTTGGATTCATCACAATATGAAACTTATAAAAACTATCTATATCACTGTTTATTAAACTTGAAGCAATAACTGTTGCAGCATGCCGAGCAAACTTATCATTAATAATTAATGCTATATCTAATACATTATCTTGTTTTATGCCAGTTAACTTAATTACATTTTGCATTTCCTCTATGGCAAGCTTATAATCAAGCTTTATATCCTGCTCATTAAGTGAGGGTCTACCAAGTAGGTGAATCATGCTAAGCCTATACAAACATCTTGCTGTAAGCTCAGCTATATTAAGAGAAATTAGACTTTTGAGAGCAGGAATTTCATCTTTTGTATAATCGCTAAAATATTTTATTAAGTCAGAATCATTTTTTATATTCAAATGTTCTTTTACTTCTTTTTCATAACCTGAAATTATTAATTTTGCTAAATTAATTGCAGCATTTTTAGTATATAAAGTATCAAGTCCATAACTACCATTCTTAATTGCTTTATATTTCTCTACTAAAGTAGCATCCTCACCTGAATATAGCTGTAGCAAACAATCATAACCTTTTGCGACTTCTAAACGTACCTTTCCATCTTCTATTTTAAAAGTACAAATTTTTTCTAATTTTACCTTATCTTTAACGCTTAGCGGCTTATCTTCTAGCTGCTCAAGTGCTGAATCAAAACTGAATAGATCTTCACGCATAACACTATAAAACTTTTGATAGCTATATGTAGAGATATCCTTAATACAATAATTTTCTGAATGCATTTTATAATTACTCGTAAAAAATCCTATAATAATTATAAAAATTATTAAAATTAGAAGAAGTAACAGAGGAATTTTAATGGTAGCAAAAATATTTTTTTTAGACCTTTTTTTGAACATTTAAATTTATAACTAATTAGTTTAAAAGAATTTATCAATTAATAATAAAACCCGCAATAATTATATTAGATTATTTAGCTATTTTCATTTATTATTTATAATTTTGACGTTATTTATAACAATTAAAACAATATGTCACGCAGTTTATCTATTATTTGGTTATTTGGCCTTATTAGCGGCTTTAACATAATGATTACCGGTAATACATTAAATTATTGGCTTGCTAAAGAAAATATAGCTTTGCAAACGATAGGCTTATTATCACTTATAACTTTGCCCTACTCTATCAATTTTTTATTTGCTCCAATATTCGATAGTTTAAGGATTAAATATTTAGACAAAATTTTTGGTCATAGATTATCTTGGATTTGCTTAACTTCCATAGTACTAGTATTTTTTGTATATATTTTAAGCTTTTTAAATCCTTTTGATAATTTATTATTATTTACCTCTATCTCATTGATGATTTCCTTTTTTAGCTCTATGCAAGATACTATATTAAGTGCTTTTAGGATAGAAATAGTTAATAAAGAATCTCTTGGTTTTGCTTCAGGAATATATATATTCGGTTATCGATTCGGTATGCTAATTGCAAATTCAGGAGCTATATATTTATCCATCTATTTAACTTTCAACGAAATATATAAAATTTTTGCAATCTTAATATTTGTTTATCTTATTTTACTTATAGTTGGTGTAAAATATTGTAGATTTGATCAAAAAAACGATATAGAGCAAACCACAGATAATAACAACGGTACTTTTGCTTTTATAAGGAACATTCTAAAGCCGATAGGATCTATTTCTTTTATTATTCTCATATTAGTCTTCCTAGTATTATATAGATTACCTGATAATTTTATTAACGTCATGATCAACCCGTTTTTACTTCATTTAGAGTATGATGCTTTTGAAATAGCAAGTGTCGGAAAGTTTTGGGGAGTTATGGGTGCTATCGTTGGCGGATTACTCGGTGGTTTTATTATGAAGAAAAAGAATATATTAGATAGCATACTACTATTTGGTATTATTCATGCTTTAGCTCATATATTATTTATTATTCTTAAAATATACGGAAAGAATTCCACACTATTATTTATTACAATAGGAGCGGAAAGTATTACGGGTGGTATGACGATGACCGCTTATATCGCTTTTATTTCATCATTATGTCAAGGCAAGTTTCGTGCTACACAATATTCATTTTTTTCATCAATGATGGGAATCTCAAGATCAATTTTTCCAATAATTTCAGGTTATATAGTAGTAAAATTTGGCTGGCAAAATTTCTTTTTATTTACTACTATTATAACTATTCCATCTTTAATAATATTATTAAAAATAAAAACCAAATTACAACAATGAATGATATTTTAACTATTTTTTTACATGCAATAATTTTACTTTCATCTTCGATTATACAAAGTATTTTTATATTAAATCAAAGTGCAAAATATTGCAGTTTTAAAAAAGCTTTACCTAGTATGATCGCTGGTTGTATAAGTTATAGCATTATTATATACATAATTATCTTTAATACTGAGTGCTTATTTATTTATATGCTATGGTTCATAGCAATACCTATTTTTGTAGTTGGATTTATTTTTTTCATGTATATGGGCTATAATACGTGGCATCAATCATACTTTAATTCGACAAACATTCCTCAATCGGTTTCTATTCAAAAACTATTTTTAGAACCTGTATATATATTAGTATTATCAATATTTAATCCTTTTATTTTAGATATGCTAAATACAGTTCTTTATAAATATCGAGATTATAAACGCCAGTTTAGGATAAGAGAAGTATTTATGTGGCTAAAACATCAAGTTTAGTATGAGATTTAGTGATAGCATAAGAAGTAACACAAGCTAGAATATGCACCAAGAAATTAACAGGAG
>DYDT01000024.1 GCA_020404485.1 Rickettsia endosymbiont of Diachasma alloeum
CTTTACATGCTGATGATATACTTCCAAGACTCTTAGCTAGTTCTAGTAACCCTATTTTTGGCTTTATTATTTTTTGATTTAAGTTCATTTTTTATCTCCATTTAATAATTAATTTATTTTACTAAATGTAAGATAAAATCTCAACTACTGCAGACGACGAGTAACGAATCACAAAGTTCAAATCAGTTTACTATAACCCCACTAAGCTTTTTGCAAAATCGTGTCGGTTAAATATTTTCAAATCTTCTATCTGCTCACCTATACCAATAAAATATATTGGTAAATTAAATTTCTGCACTACCCCAACAATCACGCCAGCTTTAGCACTGCCGTCAAGCTTGGTTACTATAAGACCAGTTAAACTAGTAGCCTCGTTAAAATGCTCTACTTGATTATAGGTATTTTGTCCAGTAATAGCATCTATCACTAAAACGCTATGAGTAGGCAGATTTTCGTTTACTTTCTTGATAACTTTTATAATCTTAGTAAGCTCATCCATTAAGTTTTTTTTGTTGTGGAGTCTACCGGCAGTATCGATAAAAAGTACATCGATATTTTGCTTGATTGACTCTTCCACAGCTCTATAAGCAACGCTTGCAGGGTCAGCTGCCTCTTCGCCGGTAATAAGCAAAGCTTTTGCTCTTGTCACCCAGCTATCTAACTGATTTACGGCGGCAGCTCTAAACGTATCGCATGCAGCAACTGCTACTTTTTTACCCTGCATTCCATACATTGCAGCAAGCTTACCGATGGTGGTTGTTTTACCTGCACCATTAACACCACATACTAAAATTACATTTAGTTTATTTTCATTTAAGGTAAAAGGAATTTCTGATTCTAATAATTGCTGTTCAATAAGATTTGCTAAAGTTTCTTTTATTTCGGTAGTTTCGACTTCTTTATCAAATTTGAGCGATTTAAACTCTTCGATAATTTTAGCTGCTACCAAACTCCCCATATCAGTAGAAATTAATAGCTCTTCCAATTCCTCTAATGTTTCTATATCTAGTTTTTTCTTGTAAAATATCTTATCAATACCTGCTGATATTTTACCTGAGGTCTTAGATAAACCTTGCTTTAATTTGCTAAATATCGAAATCATTTTTTGTTTTTATATTGTATTTACTGCCATATTAATATCACTCCCGCATGAGGCTTCGTTGCGTAGATCAGTTTCGTCTACATCATCTAGTTAGCTTGTCCACGGGATCTAGAAAAAAGCAAGATAAATCGAACTTTAAATTTAACAAATCTAGTGTGTTTAGACTTTTAAGTGACTGGATTCCCGCCTACGTAGGAAAGCATTGTTGCGTGGTTTCGATGTCATTCCTGCGGAAGCAGGAATCCAGGAAAAAAAGCATAAATACAGCAAATTTTTAAAATTAAAAGCTCGATTTCTCTCGCTTTATAATGGATTACTGCTTTTAGCTAAGAATGACATCCAGGACGTTTTTTGATCCACGCAACAATGCCGCCACAGGATGACACCGATTCTATAAAATCAAGCCTACCTCTAATATGCATAGAGCGTTCAGGTAATGCAGTTTTCATTTAATACCTATCTTTATCATCATATACACCCCAAAGGTCTTTTTTAAGTACCCAACCAGTGTAATTTTTGCAGGTAATTTGGCACAATTGTTCTTTGCATTTTTTTAAAGTGCAGCGAACTTTTGGCATTAATTTTGCTATTACTCTACTCTCTATATTTGCATATTTAAATAATTCGATCTCTTGATCAGCAATAATAATTACTGATCTTCTACCTGATAAGACGCTTGAATGTATCCAGCCACTTTCACCCTGAATATCACGTATTTGTCGCCACTGTTCATATTCGGCAATTATTTCTACCGGTTCACCTTTTTTAACAAAAACCCACTCTATTGCTGCTTTAGTTGTCGGACCACTTCGTGCATTAACTTCATTAGATTTTATTGAAACAAATCTCGGAATAGGTAACTTTTTATTATTGGCATTAATTGTTGTTGATAGTATTATTGCAATTAAAGCAATGAGAATCTTAATCATTATACTCTACTTCTGATAAACTATCCTCTTTTTTTGCTACTATATAATTACCAAGCCTAAATTGTACTTTTATTCTATTAATTTCTTGCTCACTAATACCTATGAATTTTAAAACAGTACCACCAATTTGAAGACCTGTTTCATAACTTTCAGGGATAATAGTTGTTGCCCCTAAATCATAGAACTCTCTAGAATTTTTAAGACTTTTTAGCTTCACGATAACTTGCATATTAGGATAGTTAGCGGTAACTGTTTTAAGCGATCTTTTTATAGTTACTTGATTATTCATAGTAAGTATAATAGCAAGAGCCCTATCTGTACCAAGGGCTTTTAAAGTATCTGCCTGCGATACGTCACCTTTAAAAACCGGAAAACCATCTGTTAACCCTTCCTTAACTCTATCTTCATCTAAATCTAATATTACATAGCTTGTTCCTTCAGCTTCTAGAACCCTTGCGACCATTTTACCGATATTACCGAGTCCTGCAATAATAATATGATTTGTTAAATCTCTTGCACCAAGCTCTATAATTTGGGTTGGGGTTTTGCCAAGACCTTTATCAACTTTTTCAGCAATTTTTCGTCCTAATGCTGCAAGCAGCGGCGTAAGTGCCATAGTAAAGGTAACAACAAGCAATAATATGTTAGCACTACTTTCTTCTAAAACACCACTTTCTTTACCTAAGCTAAATAATATGAAAGCAAATTCCCCGCCCTGTGATAATAAAAGCCCTGAATAAAAAGCAACACCTTTATTAAACCCAAATAAAATACAAAAAGCTGTTATTATCAAGGTTTTGATACCTATTAAAGCAATAGATAAAGTAAGTATATGAGATAGTTCTTTATACATTTCAAGTGCGTCGATATTCATACCGACAGTCATGAAGAATAGCCCCAAGAATAAACTTTTGAAAGGGTAAATGCTTTCTTCTGCTTGTAGCCTAAATTCAGTTTCAGCAACTAACACTCCAGCAACAAAAGCTCCAAGTGCTAGCGATAAGCCGAAAGTTTCAGTAGCCCAAGCAGCAGAAAGCACTATTAACAAAGTCATTGAAATAGGTAGCTCATTAGCACTATTACTTTCGGAAGAAATGAATGAAAATATTGGACGAAGTAAAACACGACCAGCAACAAATATAGTAAGTAAAGCAACAATAGCTTTCAAAAATGCAATACCAAGTGCTGTCGCAAGAGAAGCCTGACTATTACCGCTAAGCAGTGGCACTATTACAAGTAAAGGTACTACAGCCAAATCTTGAAGCAGTAAAATTGCTAAAGAAATTCTACCGATTTGTGTGGATTGGCTACGATTTTCCTCAATGACCTGCATAACAAGGGCGGTAGATGAAAGTGCAAGCCCACCTCCAGTAATAATAGCAGCACTACTATTGCCGTCTATAAGCACCATCGCACCGGCAATTACTATGGCAGTTGTTAAAACTTGTAAAGTACCAAGCCCAAAAACATACCGCCTCATAGCTTTTAATCGCTCGAAAGATAGATCAAGCCCTATCGCAAATAATAGAAATACTACACCAAGTTCGCCGAGTAACTTAGTCTGGTCATATGTTACAATTTTTAGACCATGATCACCAATTGCAGCTCCAGCAATTAGATAGCCAAGTACCGGACTTAACTTAAATCGTTTAAGTATAGCCACGATAAAGACTGCAGTACCAAGTAAAATTATAACATTAATAAGTATATGATCGTTCATTTAAAAATATTTATTTTTTCCAAATTTCTTCAAGTTTAAAATGTGTTATTGCTTCAGGATAAAAAATATTAATCAAAATAGTACCTGCATCTATTAATACCCATTCTGATTTACCAAGCCCCTCTATATTAGTATTTACACCCGCTTTATTTTTTAGCTCTAATGCCACATATTCAGCTATTGCTCCAACGTTCTTAGTTGACCTACCATTAGCAAATATAATATAATCAGCTATCTTATTTTTACCACTCAAGTCAATTACATCTATATCTTCTACTTTCTTTTCATTTAAGCATTCTAAACTCAACCACTACCGGCTGAGAGCCGGTAGGTTGATGGTAGGCACTGGAAGTGCCTTAGAATTTAAGCTAAAGCTTATTCCAATCTAATGTTAGAAATAGCAGTTGGTTTATGAGC
>DYDT01000025.1 GCA_020404485.1 Rickettsia endosymbiont of Diachasma alloeum
AGTAACCCTATTTTTGGCTTTATTATTTTTTGATTTAAGTGCATTGTGACCTTCCATTTTTTTATCTGTATTTTTAATACTTTATTTTTATTAAATGTAAGATCAAATATCAACTAATACATATTATAAATAGGCTAGCTTAATATTAGCCTATTTATAATATCTGGTAAAGAGAATTACATATTACTTATACAACCTAAGATTGTCTAACCATTTTTTCAGGTACTACTATTTTATCGAATTCTTGTTCTGATAAAAGATCAAGTGTTTTTGCAGCTTCTTTTAGAGTAATTCCGTGCTTATGGGCTTCTTTAGCAATTTTAGCGGCATTATCATAACCTATATGCGGATTAAGGGCGGTTACAAGCATTAGAGATTTATCACGTAGCTCATCAATTCGTGATATATTAGGCTCTATTCCATCGATGCAATGAGTAACAAAGCTATTTACGCTATCTGATAGTAGCTCGATAGATTGTAAAATATTATATATTATTACCGGTTTAAAGACGTTAAGTTCAAGATGCCCGTTTGAGCCAGCAATAGTAACTGTAACATGATTTCCCATAACTTGAGTGCAAACCATTGTTAAAGCTTCAACTTGCGTAGGATTTACCTTGCCAGGCATAATTGAAGAACCAGGCTCATTTTCTGGTAAATGCAGCTCACCAAGACCGCATCTTGGACCTGATCCAAGTAGTCTTATATCGTTTGCTATTTTCATTAGACTTACGGCTATAGTATTAAGAGTCCCTGAAAATTCTACAAGTGCATCATGGCTAGCCAAGCTTTCAAATTTATTAGGTGCTGTTTTAAAAGATTGTTTTGTAAATTCTGCCACTTTTTCAGCAAATTTTATATCAAATCCTTTATGCGAATTGATACCTGTTCCGACTGCTGTTCCACCTTGAGCAAGCAAATAAACTTTTTCTAATGCATTTTTTATTCTTTCTAAAGCATATTTTATTTGTGTAATATATCCGGAAAATTCTTGCTTAAGTGTTAGAGGAGTTGCGTCTTGTAAATGAGTGCGTCCAATTTTTATAATATTGTCCCAATCTTTTGATTTATCTTGTAAAGCTGTGAGTAAATTCTCTAAAGCCGGTATTAACTGCTGCTTAGTCGCAAGCACAGTTGCTATATGCATCGCTGTTGGAAACGAGTCATTAGATGATTGACCTTTATTGACATGATCGTTGGGATGTACAGGGGATTTACCACCTTTTGTACCGGTTAGCTCTTCGTTTGCAATAGAGGCGATTACCTCATTCATATTCATATTTGTTTGCGTTCCAGAGCCTGTTTGCCAAACTACTAAAGGAAAATTATTGCTAAATTCACCATTTAAAATTCTGCTTGCAGCTTTATCTATACTTTCAGCTATTTTAGGTTCTAGATCACCAAATTCGAGGTTAACTTTTGCAGCACATTTTTTTAATATAGCAAGGGAGCGGATTAGCATTTCTGGCATTTTTTGTTTGCCTATTTTGAAATTTTCTAATGATCTTTGTGTTTGTGCTCCCCAATAAAATTTATCCTCTATTTGAATTTCTCCAAAAGAGTCGCTTTCTGTTCTATAGTTTGTCATAAATCGTTAAATGTTATATAATTATTTATCTTATTCATAAAATGATCACTGATAGCATTTAAATCTAATTGCTCGGATAATTTAGCAAAACTATAGTATAATTTATCTTTAATGGAAGCTTTTTTTAAATTTTTAGCAATAAATCCGATTGTGTTTTCTATCATGATATCACGATTAAAACTATAAAATTTTTGCCAATTTTCGTCACATGTTTGTTCAGGTGATTGAGGGTAATCTTTATGTAATGGTTTAGCAATTACTGCTTTACCTTGATATACTTCAAGTAGTGTATCACTAATTACTTTATCAAAAAAATTGCTCAGAATAATATTTGTAATCTCTTTTAAATTCATTTAAGAATATATTGAGTTGCTTTTCAAAGCTCTTAATAATTTGTTTGTTTTGTAATATATTTTGTGACATAACGCTACCGATTAGAACCAAATTAATAATAGTAACGTGAGAATTAGTATAAATTTTATCTTAATACTGAAAAAATAAAAAATAATGATAACGCAAACAGTTTTACGTTATCATTTTAGTAAATATATATATAATTATTAAGTAGACTAAATATTTATATGAAAGTAAACAAAAAACAATATTTTATTATCCATCTGATGGTTCAAACCTCCACCTTCAGGTGGAGAAACTTTAGTTTGAAATAGTCATAGTCGCTCTGTATAAAATAAGTAAAGAGGACTTATTTTATAGGATGACT
>DYDT01000026.1 GCA_020404485.1 Rickettsia endosymbiont of Diachasma alloeum
AGTCATCCTATAAAATAAGTCCTCTTTACTTATTTTATACAGAGCGACTATGACTATTTCAAACTAAAGTTTCTCCACCTGAAGGTGGAGGTTTGAACCATCAGATGGATAATAAAATAAAAACAGAAAATATTTTGAATAACACGATTTAAAATTAAATTATTTTATAATTTTTTATTGTAATTTGTATTTATATAGTTCATATTAATAATAACGAAACCAAGATAACTTCTAAGTAATCAATGAAAAACGACACGCTATCTTACGATTTTGATGATGTATTATCAGTTCCTTATCTTAGTGCACGATTCAAAAAAATTCTTACCTCTGTCTCTCTATTACTATTTATAGGATTAGTGATATTTGTCTCCTTTGCTGTTAATAACTATGTAAATGATACCTTATCTATAACATTAGTACGTCCTGAGGCTGAAGAAGCTCAAGAAGCAATTTCATTTAAAGAAGTAACAGTTAAGAAAGGCGATACTATAAATTCTATGCTGAGCGGTCAAAATATCCCAAGAAATGATATAGAAAAAATATTAAGCTTAGTAAAAGAAAATAAATTATTGCCATCACTTAAAATAGGGCAGCAAATTACTTTTGAATATGAAACAAAAATTACTGAAAATGATGATGAGGATTTAACTTCTGAAACAGTATTTCTTAATAAAATTATTTTAGCTATAGATAAACTTAAGACTATTGAAATAATAAGAGAAAACGATAATTTTAAGATTACAGAAATTATCGTGCCTTTAACAAAAACAGTGGCTAAGTCATCAGTAAATATCGAATCAAACTTTATGTCTGCTCTTAAGAAGCTTGGTTTGTCAAACAATAATATAATAGAGCTGATTAATGCTTATGCTTATCAAATTGATTTCCAGCGTCAAATAAAAAGTGGTGATACTGCGACTGTTATAACAGAAAAATACATAACAGAAGATGGTAAATTTTCTCATCACGGTAAGATTTTATATGTCTCGTTAAATCTTTCAGGAAAAGAATATAATATTTATCGCTATTCACATGATAATAATGTAAATAATCATGCATTTTTTTCTGAGGATGGTAAAAGTGTAAAAAGAAGTTTGCTTAGAACTCCTTTAAAAGTTATAAAAGTTTCTTCGCATTATGGTAGTAGAAAACACCCTGTACTTGGTTACACCAAAATGCATAAAGGAGTTGATTTTGCAGCACCGACTGGAACACCTATATACTCAGCGGGTAATGGTGTTATTAATGAAATAGGTTGGAAATCAGGTTACGGAAAATTTATCCAGATAAAACATAGCGGTACGTTATCTACTGCCTATGCTCACGCATCAAATTTTGCTAAAGGTTTAAAAGTAGGAAGTTTAGTAAAACAAGGTGATATTATAGCATATGTTGGAAGCACCGGTAGAGCTACAGGTCCGCACTTACATTATGAAGTTAAAATTGATGGTAAACATGTTAATCCTATGTCGGTTAAAACAACACCAGGTGTAGAATTAAGTGGAAAAAATTTAGAAAAATTCAAGCAGTTTAAGAAAGAAGTTAAAACTTTGAATGTTAAGCTTGATAAAGATTTGCAGGCTAATAAAGTAGCTGAAGTTTCGATATAATGTAGTACGTCATTGCGAGCGAGTGAAACGAGTGTGGCAATCTCATAAAGCGATGTAAAATTCACAAGATTGCCACATCTCCTCGCAATGACGAAAGCTTCCTTACACTCCTTTATAAAAATCCCTAAATAATTATGATTCTATCATTTAAAAAACTATATCTAACATTTACTCGTAGTAGCCGTATTATAATAACATTAGTGATTATTGATCAATTGACTAAATGGTGGTTTATCAATAATCTAAGATGGAAATCTGGCTTAACCTTAAAGGTCACGTCTTTTTTAAATATGGTTTATACTTGGAATTATGGTATTAGCTTTGGTTTAATGCGTGATTATTACCAATATAGTAATATTGTGTTCTTAATAACAAATACGATTATTGTTTGTTATTTATATTATTTAATGATGAGTTCCAAAACCATAGGAGGTTTTGCGGGTTATAGCTTTGTAATTGGTGGTGCTATCGGTAATTTAATTGATAGATCTTTTCGAGGAGCAGTTTTTGATTTTATACATTTCCATTATCAAGATTATAGTTTTCCAGTGTTTAATCTAGCTGACTGTTTTATTACACTTGGAGTAATTATCTTAGTAGAAGATTACTATAGTGCTAAAAAAAATATTGAAGAAAAAGCTAAAGAGAATTATGATAAAGCCCAAATTGAGGCTATGGCTGAAAAGATTCGTAATGCTCCACAAGGCGATAACGATAAAATATAATCTAAATAATCTATAAGGTATTAAAGTGAGAAAAGTTTTTTTATTATTTACTGTTTTATTAATTACTTCTGCATGTAATAAAAAATTAAAAGAAACTGTAGGGATATCAACGGCTGGTCCTAATGAGTATCAAGTTCAGCGTAGTAAGGCTTTAGAAGTACCGCCTCATTATTATTTACCTGTTCCAACCAACAATCAAGCAGTTTATAATAATGTTAATGATCAGGTTAACCTTAATGAGGGTGAGCAGGCATTGATGCAGTATATTAAGTAATGTTTTATGTCATTCCCGCTTAAGGCTTGCTTGCGTGGAACGAAAAACGTCCTGGATGTCATTCCTGCTTTCGCAGGAATGACATCCAGGAAAAAAAAGCATAAATACATCAAATTTTTAAAATTAAAAGCTCGATTTATCTCGCTTTATACTAGATTCCTGCTTTCGCAGGAATGACATCCAGGACGTTTTTCGTTCCACGCAAGCAAGCCTTAAGCGGGAATGACATCGTGTAATTAACTCATGACTATCCATAAAAAACAAAATATAGGTGTTTTTGGGCTTGGTAAAACTGGTACTTCGGTTTACGTGGAGTTGCAAGACAAATGTAATATAATTGTCTATGATGATCTAGAAGCAAATAGGAATAAGTTTGAGGAATTATTCGGTAAAAATTATATTATTCCTATATCTGATATAAAATGGCAAAGTTTAGATAAAATTATATTAAGTCCTGGAATTCCTCTAACACACGAGATAGTCAAAATCGCAAAAAATTTTAATATACCGATTACTTCCGATATAGATTTATTCTTCGAAAAGTCCAAAAATTTAAACCTTATTGCTGTGACAGGTACAAACGGCAAAAGTACTACCACCGCTTTAATCAGTCATATCTTAAACAATAACGGTTTAGAATACCCGATTGCCGGCAATATCGGTGTTCCGGCTCTGCAAGCTAAAGCAAGTAAGGAGGGATATGTGCTTGAGTTATCTTCCTTTCAACTAGATTTAGTGAAAACTTTTGCTACTAAAATAGCAGTACTTCTTAATATTACTCCCGATCATCTGGATAGACATGAAAATATGGAGAGTTATATTGCAGCAAAATCTAAAATTTTTGACCGAATGGAAAAAAATAGTTACGGGATAATTAATATTGATAATGATTATTGCCATGAAATTTTTACAAAGTTACAGCAAAAACATCATATTAAACTAATTCCTTTTTCAGTTACTAAAATTCTTGAAAAAGGTATATCAATAGTTAATGATACAATTACTGATAATTTCTTTGAGCATATTAGTTTTAAATTACTATTTAATAAAAGTCTTCAAGGAGTCCATAATAGCGAAAATATTGCAGCAAGCTATGCAGTTGCTAGAATAATAGGGCTTAAACCTGCACAAATACTTGAATCCATAAGTAATTTCCGAGGGTTGCC
This sequence comes from Rickettsia endosymbiont of Diachasma alloeum, assembly GCA_020404485.1. Classification (GTDB taxonomy): domain Bacteria; phylum Pseudomonadota; class Alphaproteobacteria; order Rickettsiales; family Rickettsiaceae; genus Rickettsia. Next base: position 3,776 of record DYDT01000026.1, read on the forward strand.
ACATAGAATGCAATATCTAGGTAGTATAAATGGTATAAATTTCTATAATGATAGTAAAGCAACGAATGCTATAGCTGCCGTGCAATCAATTAAAGCTCTTAATAATATTTATTGGCTTGCAGGCGGTATTGCTAAAGAGGGTGGTATTGAGGCAATAAAACCTTATTTTAGTCAAATCAAGAAAGCTTATTTTTATGGGCAAGCTAAAGAAATGTTTGCAAATACTGCTAAAGATGTAATAGATTTTGTTATATGTGATGACCTTAAACAGGCTTTTGAACTTGCTTATAAAGATGCATTAAATGATAATGAGAGCATAAAAAATATTTTATTAGCACCTTGCTGTAGCTCCTACGATCAGTTTAAGAATTTTGAGGAAAGGGGCGATTTGTTTATAGACTTAAGTAACAATCTTATAGCTAGAGGAAAAATTGAATAACTATAGCATGAATAATGAAATATCTAATAATTTTATAAAATTATGGTGGCGTAGTACAGATCGTCAAATAGTTATTTCTTTAGTTATTTTATTTGCTTTTAGCTTAATGCTTGTGACTACTTCAGGTTCAGCAGTAGCAAGTAGAATAGGGCTCGAAGAAAATTATTTTGCATCAAGGCAAGTGTTTTATTTAACAGCTGCCTCAGTCCTTATATTGTTATTCTCGTGTTTTAATAAGAAATGGTTAAAGCGTTTTGCCATATTGGGTTTTATAGCTAGTATAATTTTATTGATCGCTGTTAAATTCTTTGGGTATGAAGTGAAAGGAGCAACTAGGTGGATTAATATTGCTGGCTTATCTATTCAGCCGTCAGAGTTTATTAAGCCATTTTTTGCTGTCGTTACGGGCTGGATATTATCACTAAAATTTAATGATGATTTCCCAAGCTTTACAGTTTGCTCTATACTTTATTTTATTGTTGCCATTCTCTTAATCATTCAACCAGATTTTGGAATGCTTGTGATGATTACGGCAGTTTTTGGTATTCAGCTTTTTATTGCTGGTATGCCCATATTTTGGATTGTTCTAGCAGGTTTTTTAGGAATGATAGGAGTAACTATTGCGTATTTTTGGTTACCGCACGTTACGCAAAGGATTAACTCATTCTTAGATCCTGATAGTAGTGAGAATTATCAAGTCAGTAAGTCACTGAAAGCTTTTGAGCATGGTGGTTTATATGGTAAAGGACCAGGTGAGGGGGCAGTAAAGCAGGTTATACCTGATTCGCATACTGATTTTATTTTTGCCGTTGCTGGAGAAGAATTTGGGGCTATTATTTGTCTTATTGTTATAGGTATATTTGCATTTATAGTGCTTAGAAGCCTTGCTAAGCTATTAAATGAGCAGGATAAATTTGTCCAATTTGCTGCTAGCGGTATTATTGCACAATTAGGGCTTCAGGCAATAATTAATATGGGCGTGACTTTGCATTTATTGCCTACTAAGGGTATGACGTTGCCTTTTATTAGCTATGGTGGCTCTTCAACGCTTGCGATCGCTATAGCTACTGGTATGCTTCTTGGCTTTACTAGATACCGAACGCCGCTTGATTCGTACAAGATAAATAAAATAGAAATATGAAAAAGATAGTTTTAGTGGCAGGGGGGACAGGTGGACATTTTTTTCCGGCAGTTGCTCTTGGGGAGGAGTTAATAAAAAGAAAATATGAAGTTCATTTTATTACGGATTTAAGGTGTAAGAAGTATATAAATCATGATGCGGGATTAATTTTTCATATCATAGATTTAAAACGACCAAAAAATATTTTGTTATTCTTACCGCTATTATCGCTTGCTATTTTTAAAGCTATTAAATTGTTGTTTAGCCTTTCTCCCTCAGTAGTAGTAGGATTTGGTGGTTATCCAGTTGTTGCTTCAATGTTTGCAGCAATTTTTCTAAGAGTGCCGATTGTAATTCATGAGCAGAATTCTTATCTTGGAAAGGTTAATAGATTTTTTGTAAATTTTGCTAAGAAAATAGCTATCTCTTATAAAAATACCAAAAACTTGCCTGTAGTTGCAAAAAATAGAACAGTGGTTACTGGTGGGATAATTAGAAGGAATATTAGAAATCTGGATTCCGTGGTCAAGTCACGGAATGACAGAGACCGTACCTTTAAAATTTTTATCTTTGGTGGCAGCCAAGGGGCTAAATTATTTTCGGAGTTAATACCTGAAAGCATAAAAGCTTTAGTGCAAAAGCAACCAAATCTTAAACTGCATATAACTCAACAAGCAGCACTTGACGATCAAGTAAAAATAAAAAATATATACTCAAATTTCAATATTACTTACGAATTAGCTGAATTTTTTGACAATATGGCAAATCAGTATAAAAATGCTGATTTAGTGATTTCAAGAGCAGGAGCATCTACTATAGAAGAGCTCACTTATATAGGATTACCAGCAATTTTTATTCCGCTACCAAGTGCTGCCGATAATCATCAATATCATAATGCAAAATTATTAGAGGATAAGAAATGTGGTTGGTGTATAAAGCAAGATGATATATCGAGTGAAAAATTAGCTGAGAAAATATTTGAGTTAATAAGTAATCCGAGGATATTAGAAAATACCTCGAAAAATCTATTAAAAAGAAAAAAAGAGGGGCATAAGTTGCTAAGTAACCTAATAGAAGAGCTAATTTAAACAATATAAGCTCTTTATTCTTGCAAATTTGATTATTATGTGGCATTAATCATAATAGACTTTTTCATATGGCTTGCTTTTAAAGATAATTTGTCAAGTTATATAAATAAATCTAATTGAAGTTTTGGAATAATATATGTTGAAAAAAATTATAATATTATTTTTAGGTGTTTTTGTGCTGTCAGGTTGTACTGATAGCGTTAGAGGTTACTTCCAAAAATCCGCAAATAATAGGTTAGTTGATAGTAAAGGTTTTAAAGGTGGTAAAAGAAAACCTTTATATAATAATAAATATATTAGTTTAGCTAAAAAGAATATAGTTGAAGATAATCTTGATGATCCAGAGGATGATGATGATGATTACGATAATCCTTTAAGAGGGGAGCAAATTGATCCCGTCAAAAGAAATCGTGAGATATACCTTAAAATGATTAAAAGAGATATAGCAAGGTATAAAGCTGAATCAGGTGAAGATTCTGAGGATGATATTTCCTTAAGTAAAGCTAATAAAAAGGTTAGAAAGGATAATACCGATAAAGAAAGAAAAATGCAAGAAGAGCTAGACCAAATAAAGGCAATGCTAAGGGAAACTAAGCGTGATATATCGAAATATACTTGCCCAAATGCAACAGCAAATCAAAATTATGTGCCTCCAGTTTCAAACTACGAACCTGTAGCACCAGTTAAAAATAGTAAACCTTATAATAATCACTCTAAGGTAAAGCAAAAATTTATCCGTGAGGAAGATGATTATAGTAGTAACGCTTGCTCTATTTAGTATACTCGTTTAATTTGAAAAATTGGCGTCGTTGTTTTTCGCTTTTAATCCGCTACTATACTAGTATGTACGCAGCTAGTAAAATCTTCAAAACGCCTAGCTCTGTTCCAAATTAAACTTCGTCTAGTGCTCATTTTTTACGGTTATACGTCATTCCCGTGGCGGCATTGCCCGCGCATGGATCAATTTTTTCTCTGTCCGTCCCGTGGAGGCATTGTTGCGTAGATCAGTTTTTCCGTCATTGCGAGGAAATTACGAAGTAATTGACGAAGCAATCCAGTTAAAAAATGCTAACTTATAGCATTTTTTATTATTTTTTCTGGATTGCCATGCTCATTTCATTCGCTTGCAATGACGGAAAAGATCCTTATTTCACAAACACCAAATCATTATTTGATGAATCTTTAGAGCTATATTTATAATCTAGATATGAAAATTCTTTAAGTAATTCAGGGGAGTCGATTAAATTATTGGCAATAACATTTATCATATTTCCACGAGCTTTTTTAGCATTTATTCCAATAGTTGCTAACTTACCATTTCTATTTTCTTTAAAATAAATATTAATTATAGGATATTTTAACTTATCCTGATTTATCACAGATGAATATTCCTGTGATGCAAGATTGAGCAAATATTTATGTTTATGATGCTCAAGTGTCTGATTAATATAGTTTGTTATCTCATCTTGCCAAAATTTACTTAAGTTATTTATTTCATTTAGCTTTGTTGCCATCTCAAGCCTATAAGGTTTGATAGCATCGAGCGGCTTTAAAGCTCCATATAGTCCCGATATGATAAGCAAATGCGACTGTAAAAAATTTACTGCATCTTCGCTTAAATTTTCTGATTGTATGTTGTTAAAAACATCACCTGCATAAGCAAAAATGGCTGCTTTGCCATCTTGCTTCTCAAAATTCTGAAATCTTTCTTTATTTAAATGTACCAATTTCTCACTTGTATCCATAGTTTTAGATAGCTGAGCTTCAGAATAATTTTTAACTATAGCAAGTAGTTGATTTGTTATCTCTGGAAAAAAAGGGGAGGTTAGCTCCCCTTTAAAAGCTATTGGCTCAAAATTAAGAGTTTTAGCGGATGAGATAATAGTAAGCATTATCTAGGAGCTGGAGGATTTGGTAATGTTGAAACAGTACTAGCAATATTTCTATTAGTATCATTGACTGTTCTCATGATAGCATAGCTTGGGTCTCCATCAGCTTGCACTACTTCTTTTGACTTGGTGGTTTTTTGATTAGCACAACCAATTAAAGCAAAAGCGGTAAATAAAATTACTAAATATTTCATAATAAAATCCTTTTTATAAATTTCTTATTTAAGATAATGGCTTATGGTGATCATGTCAAGCTATTGACATAATATTAAAATTCTGTTAATACCTAGTATACAATAATATTAGATAATTATTTATGATATCTTTGAAAGTTATTAATTTAGTAAAAAGTTGGCGTTGGCGTAAGTAACATTTTTACGTTATGGGTTTACCATGCCCTCGCTACTTAATTATTAAACTATAACTTATAAGGATATTAAAATGCCATCCCTCAATATTTTCTTAAGAGCTTTCACTCTTTTATTTTCTTTATTTTTCACTTTATCAGTTCATGCAACTCAAAAAAATGTTGTGATTATTGTTCCTCTTGAACATGAAGCAATGAAACAAATTGTTTCAGGTATTGAAGAAGTCCTTAGCAGTATAGAAGCAAAAATTATAGTCAAAAATGCTCATACTGATTCTAATATTTTGCTTGCTATTATAAATCAGATGAAAGAACAGGATATTGATGTAGTAATTCCAATTGGTACTACTGCTTGTCAAACTGTAATTTCTCATATAAAAAATAAACCGATTGTTTGTGCGGCAGCTAAAATAGATAATAACAAACTTCCAATGATTACCGGTGCTAATGATGAAATAAAAATTACCGATATTATAGGTAAATTACCTTTTTTGCAAAATATTACCTTAATTTATAGCAATAGCGAAAAGGTTATGCCGGAAGTGGAGGAAATGAAAAATTATGCAAAGAAAAATAATATTTCGTTAAGTCTTAAAATGGTACAGAATTTGAATAACTTGCCGATAGCAGTAAAAAATGCTCCGGAAAATACGCAGTGTTTTATAATTTTAAAAGATCATTTGATAGTTAGCGGTATAAATATCTTGATGCATGAAGCGTTTAAACGCAGCATTCCTATTATTGCTTCGGATGAGGGATCAGTGATTAGCGGTGCAACTATTGCAGTGGGAGTACAAGAGAAAGATATAGGCTTAAAAGCAGGTGATCAAGCAAAGCAGATTCTGCAAGGAACAGCACCTAAAGATATCCCTTTTCAAAATATGGAGGAGCTAACTTTATTCATTAATCTTAGATCCTTTATTAAACAAACAATTCTTACCGAGGAAAATTTACTTAACTTGCCTTTCATTAAAAAAGAACTGGAGTAGTAAGATGAATCTTTTAATTACTGCTCTAGAGCAATCCTTGATAATGCTGCCGCTTATTTTGGGCATGTATATCAGCTATAGGATTTTGAAAATTACCGATTTAACTGTAGATGGTACTTATGTCCTTGGTGCAGCAGTATTTGCTAAAAGCATTGCATTAGGGCTATTTCCGGCAATGATACTTGCTATAACAGCAGGAGGAATTATCGGCAGCATAGTTAGTTTTATGCAAAAGAATAATCGCATTAACGGGCTCATAGCCGGCATACTTGCAAGTTTTATGCTTTATTCCGTTAATTTAAAAATTATGCAGCGTCCTAATATCTCAATTCTCGGCATGCCGAGCTTGCTTGCTTTATTTAATACCGAAAACTGGTTATTACCTTTGATCATACTAAACATTATTGTGATATTTGCGGTAATAATTTTACTAAAAAAACAATTAGGTTTGATGCTTAGAGCATTTGGTTTTAATAAAGATTTACTGATTACTTTAGGAAAACCTGCTGAAGTTTATCGCACGGTTGGGCTTAGTATTAGCAACGCTTTAGCCTCTTTGACGGGCAGTATATCGGCACAAGTAAACGGTTTTGCTGATATTAATATGGGTTTCGGGGTTGCACTTGTTGGCATCGGTGCGATCGTTATAGGGCGTCATATCTTAATTCGTAATAATAGCTTTAATACTGTTAAAGAAATATTTTCCTGTTTTATAGGTATATTATTTTACTTCATAACTTTAAGTATTTTACTCCGTATCGGTATTGATCCCATAAATCTTAAGCTTATTTTGGGGATTGTGTTGTTTATTTCCTTAAGTTCTATGAAGCGGGAGGCAGCATGAAACCTTATTTATATGCAGAAAAAATCCAATTTAAGGTAAAAGAGCGTAACGAGCCGATAATATCGGAAACTACTTTAAATATTGACGAAGAAGAGTTTGTTGTAGTGCTTGGCACTAACGGCAGCGGTAAATCTACTTTAATCAAAATTTTAGCTAGTTATTTGAAGCCGACTAGCGGGCGAGTGTTTTTAGATCAAGTACGAATTGATAAATTACCGCAATCGCAAAAAGCTAATATGTTGCTAACTATAACCCAAAAAGCAGAAGATAGATTATTTTTGGAGTTAACATTAGAAGAAAATATTACTTTATGGGAAAGCCGCTTTCCAGCAAATGAGCGTAAAACTAATAAGGAAGTGTTAGAACTCACCGGCTTATCTAAAAGATTTTTATCACGCTTGACACAGCCGCTTAGTAATTTTTCCGGTGGGGAGAAACAACTTATATTATTGGCACTAGCTATTTCTCATCCGCCTAAAATATTATTTCTAGATGAACATACTGCAAGCCTTGACCCTAAAGCTTCGCATGAGGTCATGAAAAAAACGGCAGAGATTATTGATGAATATAAAATAACTGCCGTAATGATCACACATAATTTGGAAGATGCTGTAAATTACGGAACAAGACTTATAGTTTTAGATGGTGGTAAGGTAGCACAAGACTACCTAAAACCATCGGCTTTTTCTATGAGAGAATTGAAAAAGATATTAGGGATGAAAGTTTATAATGAAGATTCTTTAGGATAAAGCCAAACTATTAATAATCCGATTAAAAGACCAAGGTTTAAGAGTAGATTATACTCGGTCATAGAAATACCAAGGAGTTTAATTGCCGGTTTGGTGCAGGAAGTTATTGGCTGTGAATAGAGCATCTGTCTAATATGCTCGACAGATAAGCCTTTTGGGAAGCGAATCATGGACGAACAAAGGCTGCTTGGTTGAACTATGCCTCGCTCTACCATACTATGATAGGTTGATAATATGCAGGAGCTAAAAATTGTTAAGAAAATAAATATTAAAGTGTATTTGCTTAATTGCCTGATAATTAAAGCAGTTAGGCAAATTTTTATTAATGTTAAATAAGGAAATCTTTCATAAACACATAAAGGGCAGGGGGCGTAATGTAGTATATACTCAGCAAAATAAGCAGTAGCAAGAGCTGTTATAGAAATTGCAATTAAGCCTATATGCAGCATTTTATAGCTGTCTTTTCTTATGTAGTTTATAATGGTACTAAATGGCATAAGTTTTATTATTAGTTCTTATTACTGACAATTGCTAGAATGTCATTCCCGCAAAGGCAAGAATTCAGAAAAAAATTAGATAAATACTTAAAATTAAAGTTCGATTTTATCTCGCTTTATGCTGGATTCCCGCCGTTGCTAAGAATGACATAAGAGTCATACAGGTAATGCCGAACTACACTCGCAATGATGTTATTTTATCGTTTAAAATTACAAAAACTTCAAGTGATATTTTACAATTAGCTAAATATAGTATATTGTCACTGATAATTAATTACAAGTGTAAGAAAAATAAATGTCAGAAATTTGGGAAGATGCAATCAAATCAAAAGCTTGGCCTTTTGAAGAAGCTAAAAAAATACTAGATAGTTTAAACGGCAAGCCACCTGAAAAAGGTTATGTATTGTTTGAAACCGGTTATGGTCCATCAGGATTGCCACATATTGGGACTTTCGGTGAAAATGCTCGTATGGTAATGGTGCAGAAAGCGTTTGAGCAATTATCTGACATTCCGACTAAACTAATATGCTTTTCTGATGATATGGATGGCTTGCGTAAAGTGCCAAGTAATATCCCAAATCCTGAAATGGTAGGGCAGTATATGGATATGCCGCTAACCTCTATCCCTGATCCTTTCGGTGAATGTGAGAGCTACGGGCATTATATGAACGCAAAACTTCGCTCATTCCTTGATAAATTCGGCTTTAAATATGAATTTTATAGCAGTACGGAAATGTATAAAGCCGGAATGTTTGATGAAATGCTGATAAAAGTGCTTGAAAAATATGACGAGATAATGGAGCTGATGCTGCCGACTTTTAGAGAAGAGAGGAAAGCTACCTATTCACCTTTTATGCCTATTTGTCCGAAAACTGGTAAAGTGTTGCAAGTACCTATACATAAATGGGATGCAAAACTTGGTACAATAACTTATAAAGATGAAAACGGTAAGACAATAGAAGTGCCGGTAATAAAAGGGCATTGTAAATTGCAATGGAAGCCGGATTTCGGTATGCGTTGGGTAGCCCTGAAAGTTGATTATGAAATGTACGGCAAAGATCACTTAGCAAATGGTAGACTTTACTCTGAGATTTGTCGAATTTTAGGTGGAAAGCCGCCAGTGCAGCTATGTTATGAGTTATTTTTAGACAAAAATGGTGAGAAAATATCGAAGTCAAAAGGTAATAGTATTAGTGTTGATGATTGGCTTAAATATGCCCCTGTTGAAAGTATGGCTTTATTCATGTATCAAAACCCTACTAGAGCTAAAAGGTTATTTTTCGATGTAATTCCTAAAAATGTTGATGAATATATTACCTTTAATCAAAAATATCATTTAGAAGAAGATAGATCAAAGCGTTTTGCAAATCCCGTTTATCATATTCATCATGGAAATGTACCAAAAATTGAGACTTTTGGTATTACTTACTCGCTATTATTAAATCTAACTTCTGTGTGTAATCCATCCGATAAATCGGTACTTTGGGGTTTTATTAGCAGAGATGAACCAAAAGCTACACCAGATAATAGTCCTTATCTTGACCATTTAGCAGAATTTGCTATAAGATATTATAATGATTTTGTTAAAGCACATAAATCATATTTAGCTCCGTCTGAAAAGCATAAAGCTATTTTGCAAGATATTTTAGATATGCTAAAAAGCTTGCCTGAGCAAATAGAATCGGAAAGTATCCAAAAAGGAATTTATGACATCGGAATGAAAGCAGGATATGAAAATTTGCGTGATTATTTCAAAGATTTATACCAAATATTACTTGGGCAAAGCGATGGTCCAAGGCTTGGCACTTTCATAAAACTTTATGGTATAAATGAAACTATGAAGTTGATTGAAGAGAAGTTGTAAAGGGTAATTTTTGTCATACCGCGACTTGATCGCGGTATCTAAAACTAACTTATAAAGATACCGCGATCAAGTCGCGGTATGACCTCAAAAATGAATGAATGATATTTTTTGCAGTACGTTGCCGATTTTTTTAATTACCTTACTTGGTAGTATTATAAAAAATAAATGGCTAACTTCAGAAGAATTTTGGCGTGGTATTGAGAAATTATCCTATTTTGTATTATTTCCTGCAATGCTTTTTAACTATATCTCTACAGCTGATTTAAGCGTTGCTTCAATAATCAAGTTAGTAATCGCTCTTATTATTTCTACACTTCTTATTACCTTAGGTCTAATAATTTATCAAAGAAAATATAATATTGATAAAATAGAATTCACTTCTATTTTTCAAGGATCAATTCGTTATAATAGCTACATTTTTTTTGGAGCAGCGAGTCCCTTACTTGGTCCTAGCGCTCTTTCTATTGTCGCTGTTATTTCTTCTTATATGATTATCATCACAAATATTTTATCGGTAATGATTTTTGCATATTACGTTCCTGATAAGTCTGTCACTACCACTATTAGAACAAGTTTGGTTTTAATGATCAAGCTAATCATACGCAACCCGCTTATTATTGCCAGCCTAGTAGGGTTTGTTTTTAATTATTTAAATCTTGAACTACATTTAGGTCTTAAGAAAACTTTAGATAGCCTTTCTAACGCTGCTTTAGCAATTGGTATGTTAAATGTTGGGGCAGGGCTTAATTTTACTATTAGGCAAGAGCTTTTACATAGCATAGTATTTACAAGTTTTCTTAAGTTAATTGCTTTTCCGTTAGTGAGTGTAGTAATACTGTGGATGATGTCAATTAGTGGAATAGATAGATCGGTAGGGATATTATATAGCTCACTGCCATGTGCAAGCACTGCTTATGTTTTATCACGTCAGCTTGGCGGTGACCCTGATTCGATGGCATCGATTATAACATTTACAACTTTCTTCTCGGTAATTACTATATCGATTATTATGTATTTAGTAGGATGAGCGTCATTGCGAGAAGCGTAGCGACGAAGCAATCTCAGGATGCTTAACGAGATTGCCGCGTCGATGTTACGCATCTCCTCGCAATGACAAAATTAATAAATAAAACAGGAATATCTAAAAAATGGATGAAATGAACAAAATAAATTACACTGAAGCACTTGAATATCACCAAAAAGATAAGCCAGGTAAAATTGCTATTTCAGCGACTAAGCCGCTTGTTACGCAGCATGATTTATCGCTTGCTTATTCTCCAGGTGTTGCTGCTCCTTGTCTTGAGATCGCCAAAGATACTGATGAGATGTATAAATATACGGCACGTGGAAATCTAGTTGCTGTGATTTCTAATGGTACTGCGGTGCTTGGGCTCGGTAATTTAGGAGCTGCTGCCTCAAAGCCAGTGATGGAGGGTAAAGCAGTACTTTTCAAAAAGTTTGCCGATATTGATGCAATAGATTTAGAAGTAGATACTAAAGATCCAGAAGAGTTTATTAATGCCGTAAAATATCTTGGTTATAGTTTCGGCGGAATTAACCTCGAAGATATCAAAGCTCCAGAATGTTTTGTTATTGAAGAAAAGTTAAAATCTTTAATGGATATACCAGTATTTCATGATGATCAGCACGGAACAGCAATTATCACCGCAGCAGGGCTAATTAATGCTGCTCATATTACTAACCGCAGGTTAGAGAATTTAAAAATAGTAGTTAACGGGGCGGGTGCTGCTGCTATTGCTTGTATTGATCTATTGATTGCTCTTGGAGCAGATAAATCAAAAATTATTCTATGCGATACTAAAGGTGTTATTTATCAAGGTCGCACGGATGGTATGAATAAATGGAAAGAGTTGCATGCAAATAATACGCAACTTAGAACTTTAGAAGAAGCATTAAAAGATGCAGATGTATTTATAGGATTATCCGTAAAAGGTGCAGTTACTAAAGAAATGGTCAGCAAAATGGCAAATAATCCAATTATTTTTGCTATGGCTAACCCTGATCCGGAAATTACACCTGAGGAGATAAAGCAAGTTCGTAATGATGCGATTATAGCAACAGGTCGTTCTGATTATAATAATCAGATTAATAACGTTATAGGCTTTCCTTATATTTTTAGGGGAGCGTTAGATGTTAGAGCTAAAACTATCAATACAGAAATGAAAATAGCAGCAGCAAAAGCTATAGCAGAGCTTGCACGCAAGCCTGTGCCTGAGGAAGTATATAAGGCATATGCTGGTCGCAAGATGATTTTCGGTAATGAATATATTATCCCTGTTCCGTTTGATCCTAGTTTAATTACAGTAGTGCCGGTAGCGGTAGCTAAAGCAGCAATAGATAGCGATGTGGCTAAAATTTCTGATTTTAATCTCAATAAATATAAAAAAGAATTAGAAAGTAGATTAAACCCTACTTCTAACTATATGAATTTCTTATCTGAAAAAATCCATAACGCACCGCTTAAGAGAATTATTTTCGTTGAAGGAGAAGAAGAAGAAATAATCGTTGCTGCAATAATGATGCGGGATGAGAAATATGGAAATCCCATCTTGATAGGTCGCATGGAACGAATTGAAGCAAAGCTAAAACAATTAGGGCAGGATATTAGCCTAGATGGCATTACTATAATGAATGCCGCTCTAACCGATAAGCTTGAAATATATATTGATTATTTATATAAAAGGTTGCAACGCAAAGGTTATTTATACCGAGATTGTGCTAAGCTTGTTAAAACTGATAAGAATATTTTTGCTGCTTGTATGCTTGCTTGTGGTGATGGTGATGCACTTTTAACAGGTATTACAAAAAGCTATGTTGATAGTTTAGAAGATATACTAAAAGTCATTTCACGAAAACCTAATCGTAGAATCCTGGGTTATTCTATCATGATCGCAAAAGACAATAATATTATTATTTCTGACAACTGCATTACTGAATATCCAAATAGTCACGAGCTTGCAGAAATAGCAGCTCAAACAGCAGAAATAGCTAAGGATATGGGAATTGTCCCACGTGTTGCACTTCTTTCATTTTCAAGCTTTGGCAATTCTTCTAAGGAAAAAACAGCTCGTATTCGTGAAGCAGTAAATATATTAGATAATTTTAGTGAAGATAAATCAAAGCTTAATGATATGGAAATAGATTTTGAATATGATGGCGAAATGTCGATTAAAGTTGCTTTAGATTCTAATTTACGTAAATTATATAAATTTTGTAGGTTATCTGGTCCTGCTAACGTTCTTATTATGCCTGGTTTAAACTCTGCGGCTATCTCTACTGAACTACTGCAAGAGTTTTCTTCAAATAGTTTTATAGGTCCTATAACAAATGGTTTTGAAAAGCCTGTTCAAATCCTGCAAGCCACAGCGTCAGCGAGTGAAATATTAAAAATCGCAATTTTTGCTTGTGTTGAAGCTATAAAATAGTTATATTAAAGATTAATAATAATTAACTTATGAGAGATAGTTATGGATCCGTTAATAAAAAGAGAAGTAATAAGTTCCTTTAATGATAAACCTAAAGATGGAATTAATAAGATCAAAGAATGGTGTGCTAGTAATAATAAAGATTTTGCACAAGAGACCGCTAAGTTTTTTCGTGAGGAAAAAAATAATTTAGATTTAGTAGCGGTTGGAGATTATCTTGGAACAGATGGAGAAGATAATAAAAAAGTATTGGATCATTTTATTAAACAATTTGATTTTAAAGATAAAAATTATTTGAAAAGTTTAAGAGAGTTTTTAAAGGCTTTTAAATTACCAGGTGAGGCTCAAAAAATAGATAGGTTGGTTGAAAGCTTTGCCTCTAAATATTACGAGCAAAATGCTACTAACGAAATAAATCATGCAGATGCAGCTTTTATATCAGCTTATGCTACTGTAGGTCTTAATACTAATCTTCATAATCCTAGCGTAAAAGATAAATGGACCATTGATCAGTTCAAGGATCAACTAAAGGGTTTAAATACAGAAAGTAAATTACAAGGAATTAAGAGTGGTAAAAATTTTAGCAATGAGTTCTTAGAAAATATTTATAATGGAATAAAAGCAGAGCCTTTTGAATCAAATTTTATAGAAACTGCTACTGGTTACGAGATAGCTGGTATAAGTTCTCAAAATGATAAAACTTTTAAAAAACTAGATAATTTTTTAACAGCAAAAACAGATATAAAAAACGTTTTTTCTAATCTAGGAAATAATGTAACTGCAGAGCATAAGCAACCGAAAACATGGCTTAATAAGTTCACAGGTTACGAGGGTAGTATATCAGTTAAAGCAGATAATGCAGAAGTAGAAATACAAGTTTATAAGCCAAATATTTTATCAAAATGGTTTTTAGGAGAAAAAAGTAAACTTGTGATTCAGCCTAAAGGTGGATCAGAGCAATCTTTAAAATTAGCAGCTCAAATTGCAGCAAGTTTTGAAACTAAAGTTACTTCTATCAAAGCAACATATGATTATTTGAAACAGGACTTAGAAAATTATTATAATAATCCTGAACAAGAACTAAAAAAAGCAAATTCAGTGGTAGATCTTCATAATCAAATAAAAGAAACTACCGCAAAAGTACAACAAGCTGATCCAGAAATACCTAATACTAAAAGCATTCCTTTGGCTTCCGCAACAAACTTTCAGGATCTCAAACAAGCAGAGATAGGCATGCAGCCGGCAAAAACTCAACCAGTAGAAAAGCCAAAATTTAATACTTTTGCAGAAGAGTTAGCTTGGAAAAATGCACAAAAAAAGCAAGCTATTGATGCTCCAGTAACTAAAAACGAAGAACCTAAAGTACAAATAGATAATCACAAAAAACGTTTAGAGGAATTAAAGCAAAAGCAGAAAGAGCTAGAAAATAAAAAGAAAGAGCTTGAAGCAAAAAAAGCTAATTCTAATATTACTAAAGAAGAAAAATGGAAAATTGCTACTGAATTAGATGGAATTAGTAAGCATATTGAAAGCATAAAAAAAGAATATAATACTATAAGTACTTCTGCAGAAAAAGAGAAGCAGTTTAATAAAACCTCACAATCTACTGCTTTAAAAGGCGAGCCTACTGCAGCTGATAAGCAGCAACAAGGTGCTATGGAAGCAATGAGGCTTAAAAAAGAGCAAAGATTAAAAGAAGAAGCTGCTAGTAAGGCTATAATCGCTGGTAATCCAGCCGCACAACCTCTAAAACCTGGTGTTATACCGCCGCCGCCACCACCTCCTCCAGGGAAAGGTGTTCCTATTCCACCACCTCCTCCTCCAATGCCAGGAAAGGGTGGGGCTGCTCCAAAGTCATCTCAAATGCCTGATATTCCACCGAAATTGCAAGAGAAATTAAAAACTATGCAAACACCTCAAGATGGGAATAAGCAGCAAGGAAATAATAATTTTCAAGACGATCTAAGAAAAACTTTATCAAGGAGAAATAGCCCAACACGTCAGATATAAATGTTGTGCTAAAAATCTTGAGTTCTGAAATAACATTTTGATCATAAGTGATAAAGGTGAAAGAAGAATCTCACCTTTATCACTATATTTATTTGCACTATTGGATAAGCCACGGGATGATACCGAAAGTGTTTTTTGATCTATGCAATAAGGCTTTTACATCATTCCCACAAAGGCATTGCCTGCGTGAATCATTTCTTCCTGCCAATTCCCGATGGCTTGGAAATTAGATCCAGCATAAAGCACGAGACGAAGCGAGTTTTTAGTTTTAAAAACTTGTTGTATTATACTTTTTAATTACTGGATCACATAGTCAAGTCACGCGGGAGGCGTTGCCTGCGTGGATCGGAAAATGTCCTTATGTCATTCCTGCGAAAGCAGGAATCTAGTATAAAGCGAGATAACCCATGCTTTTAATTTTAAAAATTTGCTGTATTTATGATTTTTTTCCTGGATTCCTGCTTTCGCAGGAAATGACATCGGAACCACGTAACAATGCCGCCAGGGGATGACAGGAAGAAATGATCCACGCAGGTAAAGCCTACTCTCATGCCTGTCACAAAATTCAGTGTGTTATTTTTTTGAATTGTAAAAATCTAAAATTGCTTTGCTTAATTCGTGATTCAATACTGAAAAGTCTGTCGTATCGAAGCCCTTTCTTGGAATAATTATCATCGCAAGCTTTTTAAGATTAGAATTATTACAAATAAGCCTAATAATATGTTTTATGCGTCTTTTAATTTTATTACGCACTACAGCCTTTTTATTTAGCTTTTTGCTAACTTTTATTCCTAGAAAGATATTATATTTTGATTCAAGAAAGATTTTTGGGATATTCTTTGCTATCACCAAAATAAAATATTTTTCATGAAATTTTTGGCCAAGCTTATTTATAAGCTCAAATTCCTTTTGATTTTTTAAAGAGGTGATAAACAATTGAATAGGTCAAATTATTATTTATGCGGATAGTTTTTTTCTGCCTTTAGCACGACGGTTTCTTAAAATTGCTCTTCCAGAGGCAGTAGCCATTCTAGCTCTAAAACCATGTCTTCTTTTTCTTACTAAATTACTAGGTTGAAATGTACGCTTCATAATATTTATACCAAACGAAAATTAATTACTTTATAATGAAATAAATGTCATTGCGAGGAAAAACTATAAGTTTTGATGAAGCAATCTAGTGAAAAAATCCTGAGATTACCACAGCAGCAAAGTGGCTTCGCAACGACGTTGTCTATATTAAATATGTGCCTTTGCTTGTTCTACGATACTTGCAAATCCTTCATTGTTATTTACAGCAAGTTCTGCAAGGATTTTACGATCTATATCGATTTCTGCTTTTTTAAGAGCTCCCATAAACTGAGAATATACTAAACCATGCTCTCTTACTGCGGCATTTATTCTTTGAATCCACAGCCCTCTGAAATCACGCTTACGATTTCTACGATCTCTGTAGGCATATTGTAGTCCTTTTTCTACTTTTTCAATAGCTACTCTAAAGCAAGTACTAGCTCTACCTCTATAACCTTTTGCAAGTTTGAGGATTTTTTTATGTCGATTTTTGGAAATTTTTCCTGATTTTGCACGTGTCATTTTTTAGCTCCTTAATTAATTTGTACCATATGGAAGAAAATATTTTTTGATGTTATATCCATCTTGATCACAAAGGATCGTGGTTCCACGTAAGTTACGAATTTGAGCTTTAGTACGACGACGCATAAAATGTTTTTTACCTGCTTGAGATGCAACCACTTTACCACTAGCAGTAAGTTTAAAACGCTTTTTTACAGTAGATTTTGTTTTTAATTTAGGCATGATTTTCCTTTAATTTGGTATTTATAAGACATTTACCGGTAATATTTAGGCATACCAAAGCCACGTTACCGATTGAAAGCTAAATAATAGTTTCTTTTATAATTTATTGCAAGACGTTTTTTGTAATTTATTACTATATGTATTTATGCTAAAATTAGTAGCTTTAACTATATTGCTATTTATGCTATAATAGTGATCATTAACGTTTTTAATTGCAAAATAATGTTTGGGCAGAATCCTAAAAGAGGAATATTAAAAGGTGACGGAACGGAATTGCAAGTGCAGTCTATTTTTAAGACTATTCAAGGGGAGGGGATATTTGTAGGTATTCCTGCTATATTCATCAGGCTTGGAGGATGTAACCTTGCGTGCGATTTTTGTGATACAGAATTTGAAGATTTTAAAACAATCAAAATAGATGATATTTTATCTAAGGTTAATCTAATGGCTTTAAACTCTAAAAACAAGCAATCAGTTAAGCTAATAGTGATAACCGGTGGTGAGCCAATGCGTCAACCTATAGAGTTATTATGTCAAGAATTATTAGAACAAGGTTTTAAGGTGCAGATAGAAATTAACGGCACGTTATATCGTTCTTTGTCAGATGAAGTATCTATAATATGTTCGCCTAAGGCAGGTAAAAATGGCTATAGCAAAATCAGAGAAGATTTATTGCCTAAAATTAGTGCTATAAAATTTATCGTTGCTAAGAATATTTTAGAGTATAGCTTAATACCTGAAATAGGACAAACAGCTTACAATATACCAGTTTTTGTTCAGCCTATGGATCAAAATGATCAAAAACTTAACAAAGAAAATAACAAATTAGCAGTAAAATTAGTTTTAGAGAGCGGTGCTAGGTTGTCAGTACAAACGCATAAATTTGTAGGCATAGAGTAATTACAAATATATCTTGAATTTTAGATTAATTAGTACTATTATAACCTCTTTATAAAGTTTATAAGTGTTGAAATAATGAGTGAAATATTAGAACTAGAAGCAAAGTCTCGCAATGAATTTGGTACGGGTGCAGCAAGAGCCTTAAGAAGAGAAGGGCGTGTTCCTGCTATTATTTATGGTGCAAAGAAAACCCCAGTTAGTATTTCTTTAGAAGAAAAAGAAATAACAAAATATTATAGAAAGCCAGCTTTCATATCTCAGTTAATTAATTTAACAATTGAAGGCACGCAATATAAAGTATTGCCGAAAGCTGTAGAATTACATCCTGTTACAGATATAGTACGCCACGTTGATTTTGTTTTTTTAGAAGATAAAACCCAAAAAATGGAAGTTCCTATAGTATATGAAGGGAAAGAAAGAGCATTAGGCGTTAAAAGAGGTGGATATTTCAATATAGTAAAAAGAAGAGTTACTTTATTATGTGATGTTAATAATATTCCAAGAAACGTAACTATTGACGTTACTAATATGCCGATTGCTACTTCATTAAAATCTTCAAAAGTAAAACTACCAGAAGGTTGTAGCTTTACTACAAAAAAAGAATTTGTGCTTGCAACTATAATAGGACGTAGAGGTGCAAAAACTGAAGCCGAGGGCGAACAAACTGCTGAAGCAGCGAATTAATATTGGCTTAGGACGTTGCGTGGCTCTAAAAAGGCACTCGATGTCATACCGTGGAGGCATTGTTGCGTGGATAAGAAAAGAGTAGCTACGAACTTGAAAAAGTAGTAATTTGACAAGAAACTTAACCACAAGTGTATATGTCAAAGCTACAAAGAGTTCGCAACTGGAATAAATTATAACAGAGCATTAAAGAAAAGAGGAGCAATATTTTTCACATTTTGTGAAAAATATTTAGAGGAGCTATATTATAGAGGTCCTAGGGAGAGGGGAGGAGCAAGGAAATATAGCGAAAGAATGTATGAATATATACTAACAGTAAAATTATTA
>DYDT01000027.1 GCA_020404485.1 Rickettsia endosymbiont of Diachasma alloeum
CCAAAAAATGGTCTATGCCTATCCCCAATTGGAATGAAGCTATGGCTCATTTTATGATCAAATTTGATGGTAGAATTTAATGGTTCACGAAATTTACACAATTGATGAGACAGAGCCTTTCCAGTTAACTTTTTCTTTCCAAATAGGATCATTTTCAAGTATCTTTATATCCATATTAGCTTTACTAAAGCTATTTTTAACTTGCTGTTTAGCATCTATAAAATCACGAGTTTCGCGTAAACGTGTTCTAGTACTGTAGATTTGCGTCCATATTTTAGATTTGCGTCCATATTTATCGCCCATCCATCCAAAAACTAAAGC
Organism: Rickettsia endosymbiont of Diachasma alloeum; assembly: GCA_020404485.1. Lineage (GTDB taxonomy): Bacteria > Pseudomonadota > Alphaproteobacteria > Rickettsiales > Rickettsiaceae > Rickettsia. Next base: position 322 of record DYDT01000027.1, read on the forward strand.
TCCAAAAGGTCTAAAAACGAATGTAGAGCAAAAAGCACTAGCAGAATATATAGCAGCAGTATTAGTGTTAGCTTTTGGAAAAAATAACTCATTAAGAAGCACAGCCATATGTACATAAATCATTAAATCAAAATATTCAAGAAATGTACCTATAGATAATAACCCTACGGCTTCTTTTTGCTCTTTTGCATACCCCAGCATAAACCCTTTACAAAAAATTAAATTGTAAAGAACTTATACCTTTTTATATAAAAGTCAATAGAAATTTTTACTGTAGGCTAAAATTTATCACTTGATTGGTAATATAATTGAATAGAGATTCAAAATAATGAAGAGTTTGGTATATTCGTCTACCAATTTTTTTAGAAATACATAACAGTAGAAAGAAAAGAAAAATTGCTCATTATATATATATTAGTTAGTTTTAATTTTTAGCTGGCGGATAGAGGGGGATTCGAACCCCCGACACGTTGCCGTGAACACGCTTTCCAGGCGTGCGCCTTAAACCGCTCGGCCATCTATCCATGGATAATAAGTATTTAAGATGGAAACAATTTTTATCTTTAATACTTATTTAATTTATTCTCTATTTATGAAAGGTATAATATAATTTATCTATTATTTAAAAAAATATTGTTAGCTTCCAAAAGCTCATTTTTAGTATTAACACCAACAATTAGATCATGATTATCAGATAATAAATACGAAACTTTTTTTCCGTTATCTTTACACAATTTTACCAGTTCTGTTAAATAAACTTCTTTATCATCCCTAGAATCATTAGCAAATAGGGGGAGATATTTATTTAAAATTCCAGGATTAAATGCCATAATTCCGGAATTACAAAGCTTTATTTTCTTTTGTTCTTCAGTAGCATTTTTATATTCAATTATTTCCAAAAATTCACCATTTTGATCTATGGAGATTCTACCATAAAAAGCGGGATCATCTCTCTCAAAACATAATGTTACTAATGAAGCATTACTAGAGTTTAGGTATTCTACTAATTCATTCATTAAGTCTGGAGTAATAAGTGGGTGATCACCGTATAACACTAAAGTTGTTTTATTCTCATCAATCAAATCTATTGATGCATGAGTTGCGTGAGCTGTGCCTTTAGGTTCTTTTTGCAGAGCAAAACGACACATATTTTCATAAGGTGTCAAGTGTTTTTTTAAATCTTCTGAATAAACTATAATAACGTCATTAGTTACTTTAAGGGAGTTCTTTAATACTGTTTCAAGCATTGGAACGCCGCCAACTTTATGCATTACTTTTGGTAAATCAGATTCCATTCTGCTGCCTTTGCCAGCTGCTAAAATAATTATTTGAATATTATTCATTCGCTACCTTGTAAAATTTCGTAAATTTCATCTGATAATTCGTAATTACCAAAAACTCTCTGCACATCGTCGCTTTCTTCCAAAAGATCAACAAGCTTTAAAAGCTTTTCAGCTTTTTCTCTATCATCGATAATTATTGTATTTAAAGGAATCCATCCTATATAAGCTTCTTCAGCAGTACCATATTTATCCGTTAGAAATTCTAGCACCTTAGTAAAATTTTCAATATCAGTGTATATAGTATGAAATAACTCATCTGAGACTATATCATCCGCTCCTGCTTCTATTGCAGTTTCTAAAATACTTTCAGCTGAGCTAATTTCTAGAGGATATTGAATGACACCACAATGTTTAAATAAAAAATTAACACTACCAGTTTCACCTAAATTACCGCCATATTTAGTAAAGCTAGAGCGTACCTCAGCAGCAGTACGATTTTTATTATCAGTTAAAGCCTCAACTATTATAGCAATACCGCCGGGTGCATACCCTTCATATCTAATTTCTGTATAATTCTCGTTATTAGCAGAATCATTAGCACTATTAATAGCTTTATCAATTCTTTCTTTAGGAAGATTTTGGCTGCGGGAAGTGGCTAAAGCAGTTCTAAGGCGTGGATTATTATCGGGGTTTGTAGAGCCAGCTTTGATGGCAGTAACTATCTCACGGATTAATTTAGTAAAAACTTTTGCTCTTTTCTTATCTTGAGCACCTTTACGATGTTGAATATTTTTAAACTTTGAGTGTCCCGCCATTTTATCTATACTTTAAAAATATTTAACCTTGTTTTGCTTTAAATCTTTTATTCTTTTTATTTATTACAAAAATCTTGCCTCTTCTTTTAACGATTTGGCAATCTTTATCACGTTTTTTCAATGATTTTAACGAACTAACGACTTTCATACATGTCCTAACTATATTGAACTTGAGGTGATAATAAACTTTTTTGTCTAATCCGTCAATTACCAATTTATATAGTTACAATATATCGACTATATTAAATCAATTATCTTTGAGAACTTTCTTGTTTACGGTTTTTTGGTATTATATTTAATTTTGGTTGGATATCTAATTTTATGTTCATTTTATTAAGTCTTGCTGTTTGAATTCCTTCTTTTCCGCTTCTATTATTCATTAATACCTACCTTATATCTGACGTAATATTTTGTACATTTTCAAATTTATTGATTATCCATCTGATGGTTCAAACCTCCACCTTCAGGTGGAGAAACTTTAGTTTGAAATAGTCATAGTCGCTCTGTATAAAATAAGTACAGAGGACTTATTTTATAGGATGACTATGACA
>DYDT01000028.1 GCA_020404485.1 Rickettsia endosymbiont of Diachasma alloeum
CTCCTGTTAATTTCTTGGTGCATATTCTAGCTTGTGTTACTTCTTATGCTATCACTAAATCTCATACTAAACTTGATGTTTTAGCCACATAAATACTTCTCTTATCCTAAACTGGCGTTGATAATAATGCTATATCTGAAGGATGTTGTTCTACTATTTTTAATAATTCTAATTTATGTGTATCATCTAATAACATTAATTTACTCTATTTTCTAATGGCTTGGTGGCTGTAGCTGGTTTTAATAATTCCGGCGTTAATATGAATTTAGTTTTTCTCTCGATATTTGATAGAAAAAACAAATGAAAATTGTGGGGATGATGTATCACCGCATATTTATCCCATTCAGGATATTGTCTATTTAAATTTTCCTTTGGGTTATAAGGACCAAAAACTTCTATATTACCAAATTTATATTTTTTTAAAGGCAATAATTCATGATCATAAAAAAAATCATTAGGATATTGAGTGCGTGTTTTTAAGTTAGCATGAATAAACTCATTTTTTTCTTTCTGAAAAATAAAAATATCAATGCAACCTTTTTGACATATTTTATAAGCTAAGTCATGAGAAATAGAATAACCTAATTTTTGAAACTCTGGAAATATTTGCTGTAGCTTTATCGCATCTTCTTGCATTATGCCAATATCAAGATCATCATCATAAGGTATTATCCCTTGATGACGAACTGCCCCAAGTAGAGTGCCACCGTCTATCCAATAATTAATATTGTGCTTAGTTAACAACTCATGAGTATCTTTCATTATTTGATAGAGTGAGAGAGCCTTATTCTCACTAATTCTATATTTTTTTACCTCTTCATCGGTAAGCGTTTTATATCGCCAATCATGTTCAAGCACGTGAGTATAAAAAAATATACCGGCAAGAAGCAAGAGAATAGAGCCTAAAATATTTTTAGGTGAGAATATTGACTTTAATTTCATCATTTGTTGGTTTGAATTTTACTTCTTTTGCTGATGTAACATTTTTTAAATCTAATGTCAATTCTTCGGATAATTCAATGCCGCTCACTTCAAGCAATTGTACTTCTGCTTTTATGGATAGATTTTTTTCAGCTTTAAATTTTCTAACATGATCTAAAATTTCAAGCAATCCTTCCGGCTGTGTTGCATCTATTTTATAGTTTAAATTACCATAATTAATCCAATTACCTTTAATGTGAATAGAATTATCACTATATAATATTTGATATAGTTCCTCAGTAATATGTGGCATAAATGGTGCAAATAGTTTAAGTAAAGTTTTCATAACGTGATAAAGTGTTAATATGCTACTATATTGTCCATTAGGGTTTTTATTTTCCTCATCATAAGCTCGTGTTTTACTTATCTCTAAATAATTATCACAAAATACTGACCAGAAAAATTTTTCCGTTAAATGCATAGCATTAGCATATTCATAATTTTGTAACTCACTGGTTGCATTATTTACTAGCTCTACTAATTTATTAATTACCCACTGATCAAATTCATGAGTAATTTTTTCTTTTACATCTATAAGATTTGCTTTTTTATCTTCAGCAGATAATTTATCAAAATGCTGCGATACAAATTTAGCAGCATTCCATAGCTTATTAACAAGCCTTTTACCATTTTTCATTACGTCTTCTGAATAGGCAGTATCAGCTCCTAACCTCGAATTAGCTGACCAATAGCGTATAACATCAGATCCATATTGCTCTAGCAATTTTTCCGGTACTAATACATTGCCTTTAGATTTAGACATTTTGCTACGATCTTCAGCCAAACACCAACCACTAACCATGATATTTTTCCATGGTAGAGTATTTTGATGTAAATGAGCTTTTAAGATAGTATAGAATGCCCAAGTTCTAATAATCTCATGTGCTTGAGGTCTTAAATCCATTGGGAACAATTTATCATGCTTATCCTTATTAATAGCGAATTCATCAGAAATACCCCATGTTGAAAGTTGCGGCGAAACAGAGCTAGTTGCCCAAGTATCCATAACGTCTAAGTCAGGTTCTACTTCATCTTTGCTATAGCCAGCAGGTAAGTCTTTTAAAGGATCAACAGGCAATTGCGAAATATCGGCATATAAAATTTTACCCTCTTCGCCAATTCTTTTAGAATACCAAACAGGAAACGGCACGCCAAAATAACGCTGCCTGCTTATACACCAGTCCCAAGATATGGCATTAATCCAATTTTCTAAACGAATCTTCATATTTTTAGGATGCCAATTTAATTCATTGGCTCTTTTTAATAGTTCATCTTTATGCGATATAGTTTTAACAAACCATTGTGGCACAGTTAGTACCTCAAGAGGTGCACCTGAACGCTCAGCACATTTAACAGTTTGGGTAATCTCTTCTTGCTTAACAAGCAATTCTTGCTCTTTTAAAATATCTATTATCTTTGCTCGAGCTTCTTGTATTTTTAAGCCATCTATCCCAATTTCATGAGGGAAATCTATCGTACCTTTTTTGGTAATAATAGTATTCAAAGGCAGATTATGCGTTTTCCACCAAATAATATCTGTTTGATCACCAAATGTGCAACACATAACAAGACCTGTGCCTTTATCTTGCTGCACTAACGGGTCAGCTAAAAGCGGAACTTTAACATTAAACAGTGGAGTGACGGCAAACTTTCCTGCTAAATGTTGATAACGTTTATCGTCTGGGTGATAGAATACGGCAACGCAAGCAGGTAATAGTTCAGGTCGTGTAGTTACGATGGTAAATTCATCATTTGCTTCAGTTTTAAATGTAATATAGTTCATGAATGAGGCTTTTTCCTTATCCTTAATATCAGCTTGAGCAAGGGCTGTGCCATCTACTGGATCCCACAAAATTGGCTGATTATTACGATAAACCTCACCTTTTTGTACTAAATCAAGAAAAGACATTTGTGAGATTTTACGAGATAAGGGGTTGATTGTTTGATATTCTAAACTCCAATCTACCGATAAAGCTATATGATTAAACAAGCTTCTGAATTTTTCTTCTTCGTGTGCTACTACCTCATTACAAATATTAATAAATTCTTCTCTGCCCATATTAGATGCTTTAACTTGTCTTTGCTTTTCAACAAGTCGTTCTGTTGGTAGTCCATTATCGTCAAAGCCCATAGGATAGAAAATGTTGTTTCCCATCATACGCTGAGAACGTACTATAAAATCGGTCTGCGTATAGCTGTAAACATGCCCGATATGAAGCTGCCCTGAAACAGTTGGTGGAGGCGTATCTACGACAAATGTTTCGTCTTTAGCAATATTCTCATCGTAAGCATAAATTTGCTTTTCTTGCCAAATCTTTTGCCATTTCTTTTCGCTTTCGATAAAATTATAATTCTTCGGGAATTCTTTCATAAATGTTTTTGCTAGTTTGAATAACTAACATTATAAAGAGTATATTGAATTATGACAATAACGCGTTGCTTTTTTTGAGAAAGATATAAAGTTTTAAAAACTGTGCAGCAAACTACAGCACAATTAATTACTTTTTTGTAATTGATGTGGCTATAGTTTTCCGGACAGTTAATAATAGACGATATTAACAGAAAGGATAAAAATGACAGATATAAAACCAAAGGTATATCCCGTAATAACTTCGTATAGCATACATTATACGAAGTTATACGAAGAGATAGTAAGAACCAAAAATAGCCGTAAACAGATAATATTAGCCGGCATATTTAAGCCTGATTCTTTCATAAAAAAATATGAAGAAGAACTGCA
>DYDT01000029.1 GCA_020404485.1 Rickettsia endosymbiont of Diachasma alloeum
AAGAATTCATATCTTTCAAATCTTGTCGTAATAACTTCGTATAGCATACATTATACGAAGTTATACGACAGCTTAACTTGATGCGTATGCTTCGGAAAGACTCGCTAGCTTATAGCATTTTTATTATTTTTTCTGGATTGCCACGCTCATTTCATTCGCGTAGCTCAGACGACTTAGTATCCACGCAAGCAAGCCTCACGTGGGAATAACACCGGAGCTATATAACATCAGCGGTAATAACACCTAACATATCACTCTTTATATCATAAAGCCAAATTGTTCTTTCAGCTCGTTTACAGTTTCAGATGCTCTAATTCTTGCTTTTTCTGCACCTTGGTGAAGTATTTTGAGTAAATATTCTTGATCATTCATTAACTCTAAATATTTATCACGCATAGGTTGCAGGTTAGTAATAATAATTTCTGCTAAATCTTCTTTAAATTTTGCAAAGCCTTGATTCTCATAGTTCTGAATTATATCCTCAAGTTTTTGTTCTGATAAGCTTGTGTAAATATCTAGTAAATTACTAATCTCTGGTCTTGCTTCTTTATCATAACTAACAAAGCTTAAATGATCTGTTTTGGCTTTTTTAATTTTTTGATGAATAAGATCATTATCATCTCTTAAATTAATACGAGAAAAATCTGAGGAATCGGATTTGCTCATTTTTTTACTGCCATCTCTAAGACTCATAATTCTTGTTCCTGAGCCACTAATTAAAACATCCGGTACTTTTAAAATTTCCTTATTAAACTTCCTATTAATTACGCCGGCGATATCTCTAGTTAGCTCCAAATGTTGTTTTTGGTCTTCACCGACCGGCACTATATCAGCTTTATATATCAGTATATCAGCAGCCATAAGTACTGGATAGGAAAAAAGCCCAAGGTAGGCTTTTTCTTGATCCTTTCCAGCCTTATCCTTAAACTGCGTTATGCGTTTTAACCAGCCGAGCGGTGTCACGCAATTCAGCAACCAAGCGAGTTCGGCATGCTCTTTTACCATACTCTGAGCAAAAATTGTGACTTTATTAGGATCAAGCCCAGCTGCTAAATAAATAGCTAAAGTTTCGATAACTGATCTTTTAAGTTCACTAGGTGCTATATCAACAGTGATAGAATGCAGATCAGCCAAAAAGAAAAAACAATTATATTCTTCCTGCATTTTAACCCAGTTTCGAATCGAACCTAAATAGTTACCAAGATGCAAAGAACCAGTGGCTTGCACACCTGAAAGAACAGTTTTTTTCATTTCATACCTTTATTATTGTATTCATTAACAAATATGTTATATATATACCGCAAATACTTCAAAAGTTGGTAAGTCAATAAGCGGTGAGTCTGCGGAACGTAGATAAACTACGTGAGCAAAGACGAATCCCGAAATTTGGCTTGCCAAATCTTGAAGTATTAAAGGTATACCAAACCAATATTTAATTTTTACTATATGCTTTGGCGTTTAAGAATTTTATCATTTTACGGATTATTATCGTTATTTACTTTTATCTTTTTTCTTATATGTTACATACCCGTAACGTTTTTCAATGTCAACTATCAAATAAGATATAGGATCGCTGTTATCTTTTCTTATGCTTTTGTGTGGCTTGCAAAAATTTGTTGTGGTTTGAAATATGAGGTAGAGGGGCTTGAGAAATTGCCTAAGACTATTTCAATAATTGTTTCTAACCATCAATCCTTTTGGGATCAGATGTTTATGCAGCTTATTATCCCTAAACATTCATGGGTATTAAAACGTGAGCTATTTAATATACCGCTACTTGGTTGGGGGCTTCGTATGGTTAAACCGATTGCAGTAAATCGTGGTACTAATAGTTCAGTTGCTCAAATTTTAAGAGAGGGTGAGGAAAAAATCAAGGAAGGTTTATGGTTAATAATATTTCCTGAATCAACAAAAGTTCCGCCTGATAGAACAGTAAAATTTAAGCCAAGTGCTGTAAAGCTTGCTTCTATTACTAAAGTACCGATAGTAATGATGGCACATAATGCCGGCTTATTTTGGCCTAGAGGTTTTTGGTTTAAACAGCCAGGAACTATAAAGGTAAAAATTATTGGAGTAATAGAAAAAGAAGAAGTAGAACAAACTGATGTACGTATTCTTAATGATAAGATTGAAGAGATAATTAATAGTGAAAAGCAAAAATTATTAAATTAGTATTTACTCAATAGCATTGCAGCACTCCTACGCTTGATTTGAAAATAAATTTTTATAATTAAGCAATAATGGATTATGCTAATAATTTACTATTTGTATTAAATTAGTCTTGGTTTAAGAAATAATTAGTATTATCATACAATTACCAACTATTCTTATGGAGGTATTATGAATAATACAGCAGCATTAAAATTAATTGCAGTTATCGATAGTAAGCAAATGATGCTTTACGACGCTCAAGGGGTTAAAATTACTAATAATAAGCCTTTAAAGTTACCTTTAGATTTGGAAGAGCACCACCACCATAGAGAAAAGAGACAGAGTTTATATCAAAATAAATCTACACCTGCTTCATTATTTGAGCCTCATACTTCTTTAAAAGATATAGAGCATAAAGAAGCCGCAAAAAGCGTTATAAAACATTTAGAAAGAGCAGTAGGTCATGAGACCAAGGTAAGTATAAAGAGTTAATTATAGTTGCTGAATCGCAAATGCTTGGTTGCGTTCGTCACGAGCTTAAAAATGGTCTAAAAAAGATGATTACTAAAGAAATAGCGAAAGATTTAGTGCAGCATAACGCTGAGGCGGTCGAGAGGGGGCCATACGCATCAAGTTAAGCAATATATCTCATATTCAAGCATTTTAAGTGTACAATCATTATGTTTTGTTTTACCCTAAATAAGGCATTTATATTTAAATATGTCTTCATAGTTACATATGATGCTATCATCAAACTATTCATAAACTACTGTAACAAAGGCAGTTTACAGC
>DYDT01000030.1 GCA_020404485.1 Rickettsia endosymbiont of Diachasma alloeum
CCATACTATGTGATACCTATGATAATATACCGTATGTTTCCCTTTCTCATATTCTGTCATAGTCATCCTATAAAATAAGTCCTCTTTACTTATTTTATACAGAGCGACTATGACTATTCTAAACTAAAGTTTCTCCACCTGAAGGTGGAGGTTTGAACCATCAGATGGATAATAAATTATTGAAGCTTTTTAATAAAGTCAAAGTATAGTTTTTAATAGTAATTTATTCTTATAAATAGGAGAAAAGTTGCTTTTATGCTTAAGTACTATTATAGTCTTGTATGATTTAATTAAAATTTTTATGCATATCACCCACCTAAAAAACTTAATTGGGTTCGAATCCCTAACTCCTCAGAGCAACGGAGCTATTGAATATATTGAAGATTTACTTAAAGAACATAGTTTTAAAACTAAGGTAAAAATTTTTGGTGAGATCGAAGAGCAAGTTACTAATCTTTATGCTGTTTACGGCAATAGTAAACCTAATATTTGCTTTGTTGGACATGTTGATGTAGTTCCTGCTGGTGATTTTAACCTTTGGCATAATTCTAATCCCTTTAAAGCTCATGAGCAGGAGGGAAAAATATATGGTAGAGGGGCGGTTGATATGAAAGGGTCAATTGCATGTTTTTTAGCAGATAGCTTAGACTTCATAAAAAATAATACCGATTTTGTAGGTTCGATTAGCTTTTTACTTACTAGCGATGAAGAGGGTAAAGCAAAACATGGCACTAAGGAAATGCTGCAATATATTTATAACCAAGGGCATGAAATTGATTTTGCTATTGTCGGTGAACCTACTTGTGAAAAAGAGATAGGAGACACTATTAAGATTGGCAGAAGAGGAAGTGTTAACTTTAAATTAATTATAATAGGCTTAGGTGGACATGTAGCTTATCCGCAAAAAGCAAATAATCCATTACCTTGCTTGATAAGAGTATTAAACGAACTAACAAATATAAAACTTGATGAAGGAACGGAGTTTTTTCAAAGTTCAAATCTTGAAATAACAAATATTGACGTTGGTAATAACACTACAAATGTGATACCCGAAACAGCAACGGCACATTTCAATATACGTTTTAATAATTTACATAGTGTAGAACCCCTAGCAAAACAAGTAGAAGAAATTATTAAACAATATTGCCAAAAGTATAAAGTAGATTATAAGCTAGAATATAATAGCTCTGCCGATAGCTTTATTCAAAACCCTAATAATAAGATAAAAGAATTTGCTACGATAGTAGAAAAAACTCTTGATATAAAACCAAATTTTTCTACAAGCGGCGGTACATCGGACGCAAGATTTGTTAAAAATTATTGCTCCTTAGTAGAATTCGGTTTATTATCAGACACTGCACATAAAATAAATGAATATACCAAAATTAGCGATTTACAAAAATTATACGATGTGTATTATAATTTTTTGATGGAAATATTCCTGCCTTTACGGGAATGACATTAAAGCAAAATTGGACAACATAACCAATTTTTTTGAGGTACAACCAATTTAGAAGGCTTCAGACAAGATGAATTTAAAGGCGAGCCTGCGGAGCGTAGATAATCTACGTGAGCACAGGCGAGTCCTGAAGAATTCGCTTGTATCAAGCTTTCTAAATTAGGTTGTTATGCGGATGTGATGGAACTTGGTAGACATGCAAGATTTAGGTTCTTGTGCCGCAAGGCGTGGGGGTTCAAGTCCCTTCATCCGTACCATTTAAATTTTCAATATGAAATTTTTATGCAGCAATTTAGTATTTATCAAACTAGTGATGAATTACTGCTGAAAGCGATATTTCTTTTAATAGAGAAATGTTATTATTCTGATCTTAAGAGCGTTGTACTTACTGTTGATACAGAACAGCAAGAAATGCTAAATAAAAACCTTTGGACTTATTCACGTAAACAATTCATTCCTCACGGTAGTAAAATCGACCCGCAGCCTGAAAAACAGCCTATTTATATTACTGATACACTACAAAACCCCAATAAGGCTAATGTGCTTATTATTATCTCACCACCTAATATAGAGAAAATCTTACAAGATAAAGAATATATTGGTATTTTCAAAAGAATAATTATAATAACCGATTTGTCAGAAGATTTAAAAATCCTAACTTCTAAGATCAACCAAATTACCGGACAAGACAACTCTATAGATTGCTTCACTCAAGATCAACGTGGAACGTGGAGTAAAATATGACATAATTATAGTAAAACATGTTTTACTATAATTACTAACGAAGATACACAAGAAACAATATTTGTAGCTTCTAACAAAGAATTAAGCGATTCGATCATTGAGGGATTAAACACTCCTATAGAAAAATGCAACCCTATTAAGTTAATATAAAAAATATACTATCCAGCATATGATAGACTAATGCTTGTGATCATGGTGGTGAGTATAGAAGCCTAGAGAAGAAAGGGCATTTGAGAAATCAGAGTTTGGAGTTATAGCGTTTGGGGTTCCGGTGCAACATATATGACCGTTTAAGCATATTACTTGGTCAGAATTTTTAATTACTGTAAATAAATCATGTGAAATCATAAAAACAGTAATATCTAGCTTCTTACGGATTAAACTAATAAGCTGATAAAATTCTTGCTGGCTTGTGACATCTAAAGATTGTAGTGGCTCATCTAAAATAATTAAATCTGGGTTACTAAGCAAAGAGGATGCAAGAACTACCTTTTGAAACTGCCCACCTGAAAGCGTAGAAATTTCTTGATCTTTTAAACGCTCCAAATCAATGAATGAGTGAATTTCTCTAATATCACTAGCGGGATTATTTGGTGCTAGTAAATCTAAAAATTTCTTTACTGTAATCGGCAAATCAGAACTTAGATTAAATTTTTGCGGTACATAACCGATTTTTAATTTAGGATCAATTATAATTTCGCCACTTGTTGGTTTTTCAAGCCCAAGCATTAACCTAACTATAGTAGTTTTACCTGCTCCGTTTGGTCCTATTAAAGTAGTGATGTTATTTTTTTTGACTGTAAAACTAACGTTATTTATCGGTAATTTATTACCGAATTTTTTAGATACGTTATTAAATTCTATTATGGGCTGCATGGACCAGTTTACTCCTGTCATCCCGTGATTTGTTCGATGTCATTGCATTAATTATTTTTCTCGTCATTGCGAGGAGCCGTAGGCGACGTGGCAATCTTAGGAAATAAAACTCCTGAGGTTGCTTCGTCAATTACTTCGTAAATTCCTCTCAATGACGATTGGATACCCATTTACGTCGAATAAATACCTATAAGCTCTGCCTGCCCTAAAAGGTGCTTCTGCAGAGCTAGTACTAAATCCTGCTTGCTAGCATCTTCTTCTAGTTCTAGGTAATCATTTAAAGCATATAACTTGAAAAAATACCGATGGGGTTTACCTGCTAGCGGGCATGGACCACCATATTTCTTTTCTTTCCAACCATTATTTAAAACTTTAATATCGTCATTTATTTCTCCTTCTTGGAGCTGCGTTATAGAAGCCGGAATATTGTAGATTATCCAATGATCCCATATGCCGTGCGGCGGTGCTAATTCTACCGGAGCATCTGGGTCATCCATAATTAAAACAAAAGATTTAGTATTTGAAGAGAAGCCGCTCCACTCTAAATGCGGAGAAATATTCTGACCTTTACAAGTAAATTTATCAGGAATACGCTTGTTATGCTTAAATGCCGTACTTGTTATTTCAAAAGTCATAAGTTGCTCCTGTGAATGTGTAAAATGTCATTCCCGCGTAGGCGGGAATCTAGAAATACTGTCATACCGCGACTCGATCGCGGTATCTTAGGACTCAGCCTGTGGTACAAGATCCCGTGGTCAAGCCACGGGATGACATCTAGGAGGCTTTGCCTCTCCTCGCAATGACGTTTCAATAATTAATTAACAACTTGCCATTGTCCATCAGGTTGACGGCAGGCAGTGCCATAAGCTTTTTGTTGTTTTCCACCTACTACAACTGTTTGGGTGTATTCACGACAATATTGACCGGTATTATTTTTATAAGCTTTGCTTGGTGTCACAGTACCATAATTACCATTATCAGGATTACGCCATTGTACACTGCTACCGCTTGGTGCAGCTTCTAAAGCTCTTTGAGAAGTAAGCTCTGCAAGTTTTCTATCTTGTTCATCCATACCTGCACCAATTTGGTTACCAAGGATTGCACCAAGTAATGCACCTGCTCCTACCGTAGCAAGTCGTCCCGTACCACTACCAAATTGTGAACCAACAAGTCCTCCTAAAGTTCCGCCAATTAGCGTACCACTACCTTGTTTATTCATGCCACCTGGACCTTGGCATGCTTGCAACATTGAAGCTGCAAGTAATATAACAATAATTTTAGATATTATTTTCATATGATTTCTCATTTTAAAGTACTATATAACTAATTATATTGTTTTTGGAATTTTGTAAAGTATAAACCTAATTCTAATTGAATTTTATATTTTCTTTGTTAAACTATCAAGAGGAATTAGAAATATTATTTATGGATATCAACAGTCGGAATTTATTAATAAAATCGGCATCTTACTTATCAGTTATTACGGCATTAATTATTCTAAGCGTAAAAATATATGCTTGGTTTTTGACTGATTCACAGTCAATACTTGCTTCTTTGATTGACTCAATGCTTGATATAACTTCTTCTTTTATAAATTTAATAGCTCTAAGATTTGCATTGCAACCGCCAGATTATCATCACAGATTTGGACATGAAAAAATGCAAGATTTAACGCTTTTTTCGCAGTCGATATTTTTCTTTGCCTCAGCTTTTTTTGTCGGTTTTTCCTCTATCAAATCCTTATTTGAAAAAACACAACCGGAGAATATTAGCGACGGTACTACTATAATGTATATATGTATATTCTTAATGATTATCTTAGTGCTTTATCAAACCTATGTAATTAAAAAAACTAAGTCAGATATAATTAAAGCCGATAAGTTACATTATTTTACTGATTTACTTACTAATGTTATAGTAATTATCTCTTTAAATTTAAGCGATCGTTTTTGGTTTGTTGATCCTTTATTTGGGGTAGTTATTGCATTATATATATTTCATACTTCTTATTCCTTATTCAAAAAAGCTTTTAAAAATTTAGTTGACCATGAACTACCAGAACAAGACAGACAAAAAATTATTGCAATAGTTAATAAGCATCGAGGCGTAAAAGGTATGCATGAAATGAAAACTAGATATGCTGCTCAAAAATCTTTTATACAATGCCATTTAGAAATGGATGGCAATATGTCGCTTTATGATGCTCACGAAATTAGCGACGAAATTGCACTTAAAATATTACAAGAATTCCCTAACTCTGAAATAATAATCCACCAAGACCCTTATGGAGTAGAAGAACACGTCAATTATCGTGAATATATTGTTAGATGAATTTTGATAATTTTTTCATGCAAGAAGCTTTAAAACAAGCGGAAATTGCTTTTAGTAAAAACGAAGTACCAGTTGGAGCAGTTATTATAGATAGAGAAAATCAGAAAATTATAACTAAAAGTTATAATAATACTGAAGAAAAAAATAATGCTCTTTATCATGCTGAAATTATTGCAATTAATGAAGCATGTAAAATTATATCTTCCAAAAATTTAAGTGATTACGATATATACGTTACTTTAGAGCCTTGTGCCATGTGTGCAGCAGCTATCGCTCATAGCAAATTAAAACGCTTATTTTATGGTGCTTCTGATTCAAAACACGGAGCAGTTGAGAATAATTTGAGATATTTTAACAGCAAAGCCTGCTTCCACCGACCGGAAATATATAGCGGAATTTTTGCTGAAGATTCTGTCTTATTAATGAAAGAATTTTTTAAAAATATAAGAGACTAAATTGTTTTAGATCTCTTGCATAACGTAGTTAATAAAAGGAAAATTAGACCGTTTTTTAAAACTAATATATTAATCGAACGGCTTTACTATAACCATGATAACTGCAACGATCATACAAATAGCAGGGATTTCATTGACTATGCGGTAAAATTTTTCAGAATGAAAGTTTTTGCCATTTGCAAAATCTTTTCGCCATCTTGCAAGTAAGCCATGAAATATTACTAAAATTAATACTGCAAACATCTTAATATGAAACCAAGCATCAAGGGCAGCAAATCCATAAATATAAGCATTTATTAAACCAAATATAAAGGTGCTAATCATTGCAGGATTCATGATGAATCTAAGGAGCTTTAATTCCATTATTTGGAAAGTTTTATCTGTTTCACTACCTACTTTGACCCTAGTATGATAAACGTATATCCGTGGTAAATATAATAATCCAGCCATCCAGCATATCGCAGAAATTAAATGAATTGATTTAAACCATAGGTAGTAATTTGCCATTTTCTATCCTTGTTTTTATAATTTTTTATTTACTGGATTCCCGCCTATGCGGGAATGAGGTAAAGCACAAACATTTACTAAATTTATTAGGACATATTCTTTTACTATTACTACTAGCTACTAAAAAATTATCCTCTTTTTTATTAATAAATTTTAATAAAACGCTTGTCAAACTCTTAATAAAAATTTTATTTGTGCTAAGTGTTGGGATTCTATTATATTGGATTTTATATTTGTCTGCAATTAATTTATATTCAATATCAAGCTCAACTAGCGTTTCAACATGCTCTGAAACGAAAGCTATAGGTACAATTATTATATTTTTATTTTGTTTCCCTGCTATTTTTATTTCATCTTCAGTATTTGGCTTTAACCATTCTACAGGTCCTACTCTACTTTGATAAGTTACTTTATAATCTAAATCTTTTATATTTAACTCTTTAACCACCGCTTTTACTGTTTCTTCTACTTGAAAACTATACGGATCTCCTGCATCTATTATTTTTTTAGGCAAACCATGAGCTGAAAATAATATTCGAAAGTCTTTATCAAATATTTTTTCTTTTATTAAAGCAGCATGAGTTTTTATAAAATTTTCTTCTATCGGATAACAACAAACAACTTTAACCGGAATATTAAAATCAAATTTACTTAAAAAATTATTTACCGACGAGCCTGTAGTAGTTGTTGAGAATTGAGGGTATAATGGTAATAATATCACCTCTGTAGGATTATATTCTTTTATTTGCTCTATTGTTTCTTCTATTTGCGGCGGGGCATAACGCATATTTATAAAGATATTAAAATCTTCTTGGGTAGCGTGTTTTAAATTTTCTGCCAATGCTAGTTTTTGCTTCTCTGTTTCTTCAAGTAAAGGCGATTTACCACCTATTAGAGAATAGATTTTTTGAGATTTCTTCTCTCTCGTTGTAGAAATTAATTTAGCAATAACATAACGTAACGGGTTAGGCAGATCAATAATAGCTTTATCATAAAACAAATTAAATAGGAATGGCTTCACTGATTTAAGACTATCTGGACCGCCTAGATTAAAAAGCACTATTGCTATTCTCTTTTTATTTATATTCATATTCCCTAATGCATTTTACTAAAAATTCTACATTTTCTGGTGGTGTTTCGGGTAAAATACCATGACCTAGATTAAAAATAAAATTCTTATTTCCCATTACTGATAAAATTTTGTGGATTTTTTCTTTTATTATTCTTTTATCAGTAAGCAATACTACCGGATCTAAATTACCCTGCACTATTACTTTATTACTCCATAATTTCATTTTCTCAAGCGGTACTAATGGGTCAATAGCTAAAATATCTGTTGGCACTTCTTTTACAAATTTTTCATATAAAAGCCCTGCACCTTTGGGAAAAGTAATAATAGGAATATTTGGAAAAGCCTCTTTTAAATTCTTTATTATTTTCTTCGTTGGTTCTATCACAAAGTCATTAAATTCTTCTTCTGGTAAAATACCAGCCCATGAATCAAATATTTTTATTATGTTTGTGCCTGATTTTATTTGATTTATAAGATGATGAATTGTTTTTTCCGTAATAAACTCAAGTAATTCTTTTGCTAACTCTTCATTTTCGTAAATAAATTTTTTACTAACTCTAAAATCTTGTTTACCTTTTCCCTCTAACATGTAAGTCATTACTGTCCAAGGGCTACCAGCAAAACCTATTAGAGAAGTGGATTTAGGTAACTCTTCTCTTACCTTTCTTACTATTTCATATACTTTTTCTAACTTATCACTAGAATTATTTTGCAAATATTTAAAATCTTCTTTTGATTTAAATTGCTTTAGTACCGGTCCAATATTTTCTTTAAAATCTACTTCCCAACCAAGAGCATGAGGCAATACTAATATATCAGAAAAAATTATAGCTGCATCAAAGCCAAAACGTTTTATCGGTTGGAGTGTTACTTCTGTTGCCTTATCTACATCATAACAAAATTCTAAAAAATTCTTTACCTCTTTTCGTACTGCCATATATTCAGGCAAATACCTACCAGCTTGTCGCATTAGCCAAATTGGTGGTTTATTATCTAATATTTTAATAGGATTGGAAATTAACGTCATACTGTTGCTAAAAAAATAATTATAATATATTCTTTATTTATTGTATATGTAAGTAGAATTATGTAGATTAAATGTTTTCTACATAGTTATCAACAAAATATACATTAAAAATATTCTTATAAAATAAGTATTTTTAATAATTATTCACATAAATATGAGTGAAGTTTTTCTAAGTGGATAACTAAGTGTAATAGCTCTTTATTACTTAGAAAAGGTGATATTTTCAAAGAAAAATATTACTTATTCACAATTTTATCCACAAACTATTTGTTTAAAGTAAACAATATGAGATTTACTTGATTTAATAAGGATTTTGGATATTTTTTTAAAAATTTTAATAAGAAAAATAGTAAGTTATCAAAACTTTTATCCACATTAGTATGTGTAAAATATGACAAAGATGATTATTCACCTAGTTTCAGACTCTTCTGTTCAAACTGCAAAGAGTGCAGCTCATTCTGCTCTTGCTCAATTTACTTCTTTAAAACCAAAATTATATCATTGGCCGATGATTAGAAATTTAGAATTATTAAAAGAAGTATTGAGTAAGATAGAATCAAAGCATGGTATTGTATTATATACAATTGCAGATCAAGAACTAAGGAAGAATCTGACAAAATTTTGTTATGAATTAAAAATTCATTGTATTTCGGTAATAGGTAAAATAATTAAAGAAATGTCAGTTTTTTCAGGGATTGAGATAGAAAAAGAGCAAAATTATAATTATAAATTCGATAAAACTTATTTTGATACCCTTAATGCCATCGATTATGCTATAAGACATGATGATGGGCAGCTACTTAATGAATTACAATTTGCAGATATTGTGTTAATAGGTCCATCTAGAACTTCTAAGACTCCTACTTCCGTGTTTTTAGCATATAATGGGCTAAAGACAGCAAATATTCCTTATGTTTATAATTGCCCTTTTCCTGATTTTATAGAAAAAGATATAGATCAATTGGTAGTAGGGCTTGTAATTAATCCAAATAGATTAATAGAAATAAGGGAAACTAGGCTGAATTTGCTACAAATTAATGAAAATAGAAATTATACAGATTTTAATATAGTCCAAAAAGAATGTTTAGAAGTTAAAAAAATTTGTGAACTAAGAAATTGGCCAGTAATAGACGTATCAACAAAATCAATAGAAGAAACTGCAGCTTTAATAATGCGGATATACTATAATAGAAAAAATAAGTATAACATACTCGTTTAATTTAAAAAATTGGCTACGTCATCCTACAAGTACTATGGTACTCACGTATTATTAGCTCCGTTCCTCGTCTTGTGGATTCCTTGCTCTTTTTCAAATTAAGCTTCGTCTGTCTACTTCTTATTTATTTTATGATTGATAATAAAAAATAAAAATTTTCATTCGATATCATTTTATTTACAAGTATAGTTTGGTAATTTATAATTTTACTTGTAAAAAATATAGAGGACATATGGCAAGCAACGTAACAGATAAATCTTTTGAAGAAGAAGTATTAAAATCAGATTTACCTGTGTTAGTAGATTTTTGGGCTGAGTGGTGCGGTCCATGTAGAATGTTAACCCCAATAATAGAGGATATAAGTAAAGAGCTAGAGAACAAAGTAAAAGTACTTAAAATGAATATTGATGAAAATCCAGAAATTCCTTCAAAATATGGCATTCGCAGTATCCCAACAGTAATGTTATTTAAAAATGGTGAACAGAAAGATACTAAAGTAGGATTGCATCAGAAAAGTTCGCTTATAGAATGGATTAACAATAATATATAAGTATTAATTTTATGTCTTTTAATCATTCTAAAGTATTTATAGAAATAAAAAATTCTTACGTTGAAGGTATAGATACCCACAAAAGAGCACAAGGATTAAAGCATTTTTTTCTCAATAGAGGAACTTCTTTTTCTCCAAATATATCTATATTAAGAAATATTAATTTTTCTTGCTATGAGGGAGAAAAAATAGCTTTTATAGGGAGTAATGGCTCAGGAAAAAGCTCACTTTTAAAAATGATAGCAGGAATTTATCCACCAATAAAAGGAACAATAAATGTTTCTGGTGATATTGCACCAATAATAGATATGGGTGTTGGTTTTGAGCAAGAGCAAACAGGTCGTGATAACATCAAAATGTTGATGCTTTATAACAATATGTTAGATAAATATAATAAAGAAACAGAACGGGAAATTATAGATTTTTCGGAATTAGATAGCAAAATTGATTTACCTATAAAAAATTATAGTTCAGGAATGCTAGCACGACTTGCCTTTTCTACATCAATATTTCAAGACCCTCAAATTCTTTTACTTGATGAAATTTTTGCTACAGGAGATAGTTATTTTGTAGAAAAATCTTTAAAATTAATGAAAAATAAGTTTAGAAATACACCTATTTCAATAATAGTAACTCATCAAGAAAATATAGTAAAAGAAAATTGTACTAGATGTATTTTATTACGAGATGGTAATATTGTTGGAGATGGTAAACCTTCAGAAATATTTAAAATTTATATGAGAAAAAAAAGAAAATGATAAGATATTTTTTATCTAAGAAATATTGGGAAGCGGTAATATTATTAGTCAAAGCATCTATAATAAGACAAAATAAAGACTCTTTTTTAGGCTCTTTATGGAGTCTAATTCAACCATTTATTAATATATTAGTAATTTCATATTTTTTCGGTTTTTTACTACATCAGCCAAGAGAATTTTTGATAATGAATTTGGTTGGAGGGATGCCTTTATGGACTTTTATATTGAGTAGTTTGACAATTTCTTCAAATTCTTTAGTAACACGTGACCAAGTAATAAAAAAAGTCAGAATTTCTAAGACTTTTTTCCCAGTTGCAGATACTTTAGCACAGCTATATAATTTGTTTTGTTCATTTTTGGCAATGTATTGTGCTTTTATTTTGTTATTTCCAGAAAAGTTTACATGGCAAATAATATTTATGCCGATATTAATTTTACCACTAATAATTTGTACAATTAGTGGTTCTATTGCAATGGCTTTTCTAACACCTTATATCCGTGACATACCACAAATATTAAATGTTGTTTTAGGAGTCATTTATTGGAGCATACCTATAATTTATCCATATTCATTAATCCCTGAAGCTCAAAGAGACTTTTTTGAGCTTAACCCGTTCTTTATAATTATAAGACCTGCACAATCATTGGTAATTGATGGAACATTACCGGATTTATTATCAATAGGTAAATCTGTATTAGTAGCATTTATAACTGTTTGTATAAGCTATTTAGTATATAAACGCTTTTCAAAAAGAGTTATTTATTACCTATGAAGCTTGGTTTTAATCTAGATTTTAAAAAATTAGATTTAACCGGTCTTAAAAAATTAGATCAAATATTTTTAGATTATCTCTTCAAAGCTAATGAATCGCTTTATGATAATATATTATTATTTAGATCTAATCCTCATTCTGTTCTCTCTCAAGATTATTCCGAGTTTTTATTAAATGTATCTCCTTATTTAGATGATTTTCTAGCAGAATTATTTTGTATTTCAAACGAAGTTACAAGTTTAAGATTACAGCATAAAGATTTTGATATTATTTATGAGTGTAAAAGAAAATTTGTCCAGCGTTATGCCATCAAGAAATATTCACAAGAAAAAATAAAAGATATAGGTTTTGAGGATATATATTTAAAATTAGCTGATTTAATAGGTAAAAATTTTACTTCTAAAGATTTCGCTAAACAAGTAATTATATGGCAACAAGCAGAAGAGAGTTTTGTAAAAGAATTAGATATAGCCGCACAATATGCTGCTTATAGGGTTTATTGGTGTAATAGTGTCATCCTGTGGACAAGCCACAGAATCCAGAAAAAACAAATAAATCCTGTGGCGAGGTCACAGGATGACATCCTATTCGATCTCCCACAAAAGCTAGATAAAGAAAATCTAATAGATGATAAAAAAATATCTAAATATCAAAAAAACGAAAGGTTAAATTTTGATTATACAGATTCCTTTTTAAATCTGGATGAAGCTTTAAACCACTCTCATTATTGTATTTATTGCCATAAGCAAGATAAAGATAGTTGTTCTAAGGGTCAAAATGTCATCCCGCGGCTTGACCGCGGGATCTTGGATCACAAACTGTCTCTTAAGATCCCGCGGTCAAGCCGCGGGATGACAACCGGTTGCCCTTTAAAACAAAAAATTTCTGAGATGAATTACGTTAAAGCTCAAGGCTTTAATTTAGGTGCACTTGCAATTATTGTTATAGATAATCCGATGGTTGCGGCTACTGGTCACAGAATTTGTAATGATTGCTCAAAGGCTTGTATTTATCAAAAGCAAGATCCGGTAAATATACCACTAATAGAGTCGAATATTTTAGAAGAAACGCTTAAATTACCTTATGGTTTAGAGATATATCTACTTTTAACTCGTTGGAATCCGCTTAATATTTATAACCCGCTACCAAAAGAATCTACTAACTATAATATTCTGGTTACAGGGCTTGGTCCGGCAGGTTTCAGTCTTAGTTATTATTTATTACGATCTGGTCATAATGTCACGGCTATTGATGGCTTGAAAATTACACCTCTACCTTTTGATATTCACAAGCCTATAAAATTCTGGCATGAATATAAAAATAAATTGTCTGAAAGAGTACCGAAAGGATTTGGTGGGGTAGCGGAGTATGGTATTACTGTTCGTTGGGATAAAAACAACCTTGATATATTAAGGCTAATACTAGAGCGAAATAACAAGTTTAAATATTATGATGGGGTGGCTTTAGATTTTAATGTAACGAAAGAGCAAGCCTTTGATTTAGGTTTTGATCATATAGCTTTCTGCATTGGAGCTGGCAAGCCAAAAATTTTAGATATAGAGAATTTTGATGCTAAAGGTGTTAAAACAGCTTCGGACTTTTTAATGACTTTGCAAAGCGGTGGAGCGTTTTTAGGAAACTCTAATACTAATATACTTATTAGAATGCCGATTGCAGTAATTGGCGGCGGTCTTACCTCCCTAGATGCAGCAACAGAAAGCTTATATTATTATAAAAAGCAGGTAGAGAGTTTTGTTCAAGATTACGAGATTGCTGTTGCCAAATACGGCAAAGATTATACGGAAAAAGATTGGACTGAAGAAGATAAGGAAATAGCCGAGGAATTTATTGCTCATGCAAAATTATTTGAGAAAGCTAAAAATAATGAAGAGCTAAAAGAGGTTTTTAAGAAACTTGGCGGAGCTACTATTTATTATCGTGGGAAGCTGCAAGATTCGCCGGCATATAAATTAAATCATGAGGAGCTAATATATGCATTAGCATTAGGAGTTAATTTTGAAGAAAATATGCAGACTTTGAGAATTAATAATGATAAATATGGGCATGTGGAGTCGGTGGAGTTCGGGAATAGAGACCGTCATTGCGAGGAAATGCGTAGCATTGACGCGGCAATCTCGTTAAATCAAACTCCTAAGATTGCCACGCAGCCAAAGGCTGCTCGCAATGACGTCAAAGCCAAAACCGTGATCATGGCAATTGGTATAGAAAACAATACCGAATTTGATGAAGATAAATATAGCTACTTTGGAGATTGTAACCCTAAATACTCAGGTAGCGTAGTTAAGGCTCTTACTAATAGTAAAGATGGCTATGAGGCTATTAATAAGAAGTTAGCAAATAATAACCCGAATTTTAAAGGTGATTATAAAAACTTTGTAAAACAGCTAGATGATTTGTTAATTAGCAAGGTTTACAAAATAAACATCTTAGATGATAAAATTTTTGAGTTAGTAATTCACTCACCACTTGCTGCTAGGAATTTTAAGCCAGGGCAGTTTTTCCGCTTACAAAATTATTCTGCTGATGTAACTAAATTAATAGAGCCTATTGCCCTAAGTGTTGCGGATATTAATGTAGAAAGCGGCTTGATTAGTTTTATAATATATGATGTCGGCAAATCAACTAACTTATGTAAATTGTTTTCTGAAGATGAAAAAGTAATTTTAATGGGACCAAGCGGGATGCCATTAGAGATACCGAAAAATAAAAAAATAGTGATTGTTGATTCCGAACCGAACAATGTTTTAATTAAAACTCTAAAAGATAACAATAACGAAGTTATGTTTTTTACTTATTCTGAGATAAAAACACAAAAGCTAACTTCAGTAGATAGAGTAATAATTAATGCATCACCTGAAATAGCAGAAGAGTTAAAAAGCTTAAAAATATTCGGTGAAAGTGCAGAGATAATTGTTAGCGTTAATTCATCTATGCAATGCATGATGAAAGGGATTTGTGGGCAGTGTATACAAAAAGTTGAAGATGAAAGAAAATATATTTTTGCTTGTAGCTGCCAAAATCAAAAAGCAGAAATAGTTGATTTTGAAAGCTTAAAAACCCGCTTGCGTCAGAATTCTTTGCAAGAAAAGATGAAGAAGCTATAGCTAACGCGACTAGAATTATTCCTTAGAATAATGTAAGATAATGATTTTAACTACGGTAGAGATGAAAGCATACAGTCAGGATTTAAGAGATAGGGTAATCAGTCTTCACAAAACCTCGTAATAACTTCGTATAGCATACATTATACG
>DYDT01000031.1 GCA_020404485.1 Rickettsia endosymbiont of Diachasma alloeum
AATCGCTGATTCTTTAAATTCAGCTGGATATACCTTTGGTTTTATATCTGTCATTTTTATCCTTTCTGTTAATATCGTCTATTATTAACTGTCCGGAAAACTATAGCCACATCATATTAACAATAAGACATTTTATTAAAAATAAATATATAATAATTTTGTATCATGCGGTCACATTTTTAACATTTTTTGTTATGTCTATTGGTGGAGGAAGTATAGAAAATGATGCATATAATCGATATGAACAGTTTGTTTTGTTAGAGCAGAATAAGCAATTAGAAGATGCTAAAAAATCCTGATCAATTTGATTCAATGTTTCAAATTGATCTTATGCAGTTCAAAGATTCAGCTGAATTTAAAAAATATCTACTAGATATAGATAATTCCGTAGATAAAAGTGAAGCTATGATGGTAGGATGGATTTCCGCATTTTTATATGAAATTTCTAAAATTTTTGCTTTCTTAGTTGCTTTAATTATCCAGAAAATTATACGAATTAAACAAATTTTTAAATAGATATGTTAGGTGGCACAGTTAAATATTCTTCTTTCCATAACTCATTATAAAGGATAGGATCAATATTGCCGCCTGATATTAGCACAAGCAGCTTTTTAGAAGTTGTTTGTGTTTTTAACCAGTTTACTACCGAAATCATATTTATACTACTTGATGGTTCGCATATTACTTTCAGCAAATGAGTAAGCCAAGCCGTCCAATAATATATCTTGTATTCTTCAGCTAAATAAAAATGATCGAGCTTTTTTAAATATTCAAAAGTACGTGCTGAAACACTAAGAGTTTTAAGACCATCAGCGATGGTATTAGGCGAATCCTTAAACCTAAATAGTTCATTATTTTTAACTGATAAATAAGCATCATTAGCCGATAGCGGTTCTGAGCCTATCAATAAACTTGTCGGTGATATTAGTTCCTTGGCAAGGTAAGATCCTGAAATCAATCCACCACCGCCGCAAGAGGCAAAAATAGCATCAGGGCTAAATCCTAATTGCTGTAATGCTTCATAGCATAGAGTACCTGCTCCTGCTATTATAGAATCGCTATCTGATGGGTGCATATAATAAAAGTCTTGCATTTCATCTAGCTTTGCTTTTTTTTCTGCCTCTTGCCGAGTATCGGTATATATAACTTCCCCACCACAATGAATTACTGCTTGCTGTTTTACACGAGAAGTATTTAACGGCAAATAAATTCTTGCTTTAATACCAAGCAACTTACCTGCATAAGCAAGCCCGATTCCATGATTACCTGTGCTATAGCCAACTATTTTTTCAGGTAGTTTTCCTTGTTCTTTTAATTCTAATAAATGATTTAATACACCTCTAACTTTAAATGCTCCGGTTTTTTGCAGTGATTCAACCTTAAAAAAAACCTCATGTCCTAGCATTTCGTTTAAGCTTTCAGAATGAACCATTGGAGTTAAATGCAGATATTGTTTAATCCTATTATGTGCAGTTGCTACATTTTTGGGATTTTGAAGTAATAAATTCATAAATAATAATTAATAATGGTAGCTTGAAATCGTATTAATATATATTATATAATTAATAACCGTCAAATTTCAAAGGTTTTAATTGATGAATAAAAAATCACTGCCATTAATGGCACTGCGAGATATAGTAGTATTTCCTGGTGTAATTGCTTCTGTATTTGTAGGCAGGCAAAAATCCCTGCATGCTCTTTCTAATACTACACTTTCTGAAGAAGATAATAGCAAGTACATTTTAGTAACATTACAGAAAAAATTTGATCAAGAAAATCCAAATAAAAACGAGCTTTACGATGTTGGCATACTTGCTAAGGTTATTCAGATAGTAAAATTACCTAACACTACTGCAAAAATATTTATAGAAGCAATAGCAAGAGTAAAGATAAGTAATATTAAAGGTGATGAAGCATTCGAAGCAAATTATGAAATTATTCCTGATGAAGAGATATTTGATGCTAATGATATGCGGTCATTAGTTGATAATGCTGTGCAGTTATTTGCTAAATATGCAGGTAGTGATAAAAAAATCAATGCAGAAATTATTGAAACTATAAATAAAGAAATAAGTGAG
Organism: Rickettsia endosymbiont of Diachasma alloeum; assembly: GCA_020404485.1. GTDB lineage: Bacteria > Pseudomonadota > Alphaproteobacteria > Rickettsiales > Rickettsiaceae > Rickettsia. Next base: position 2,079 of record DYDT01000031.1, read on the forward strand.
ACTACCAATTTTATAAATATTATAAATATTTTAGCTTCACATTTGATTACCTCGCTTGAAGAAAAACAACGCTTATTTGAGGAAACAAGTCCTTTTAAGCGTATCAGTACAATCATTAACATTCTTACATCCAATATAGTTAATTCAGAAACCGAACAAGCTTTGCAGCAAAGGGTGAAGAAGCAAATAGAGAAGACCCAGCGTGATTATTATTTGCATGAGCAGATGAAAGCAATTCAGAAAGAACTTGATGAAGATAAATCAGATCTTGCTGAATTTGACAAAAAAATTAAAACTGCAAAACTATCGAAAGAAGCTAGGGAAAAAGCCGAAGCTGAGCTTAAAAAGCTCCGCACTATGAACCAGATGTCAGCAGAATCCGGAGTAACACGTAATTATCTTGAGACGTTGCTTAGTTTGCCTTGGGGGAAATATGATAATAGTAAAATCGATATTAACCAAGCTGAGAAAATTCTAAATCGTGATCATTTTGGCTTAGAAAAAGTTAAAGAGCGAATAATAGAATATTTAGCAGTATTACAGCGTTCCAATAAAATTAGAGGTCCTATATTATGTTTAATCGGTCCTCCTGGCGTTGGTAAAACATCTTTAATAAAATCTATTGCCGAGGGGATGGGTAGAAAATATACCAAATTTGCCTTAGGTGGTGTTCGAGATGAGGCTGAAATTAGAGGGCATAGAAAAACTTATCTTGGTTCAATGCCTGGTAAAATCCTTACTCAGCTTAAGAAAGTTAAAACAAGTAACCCTGTTATGTTACTTGATGAAATAGATAAAATGGGTTCAGATTTTAGAGGTGATCCTGCATCGGCATTGCTTGAGGTGTTAGATCCTGAACAGAATAGCCATTTTGTCGATCACTATCTAGAAGTAGAATATGATTTATCAGATGTAATATTTATAGCAACTGCTAACTCTATTGATAATCTACCTCGACCATTGTTTGATAGGATGGAGATTATCAATATTTCTGGTTATGTAGAAGAAGAAAAAATCCAAATAGCCAAGGACTACTTAGTTCCCAAGCAATTCAAAATGCACAAAATCAAAAAAGATGAAATTAGCATATTCGATGATGCTATTTTAGATTTAATTAGATATTATACTAAAGAGTCAGGTGTAAGGTCATTAGAGCGTGAAATAGGAGCATTAACCAGAAAGGCTTTAAAGCAAATTCTAGCTGATAAAAAAGTTAAGCATATTTCTATAGATAGCAATAATCTAGAAGAGTTTTTAGGTGCTAGAAAATATAATTTTGGTCTTGCAGAAAAAAACGATCAAATAGGTAGCACCACAGGGCTTGCTTATACGGAGGTAGGCGGCGAGCTCTTAACTATTGAAGCTTTATCATTCCCAGGAAAAAGTGAAATTAAAACTACCGGAAAACTTGGCGATGTAATGAAAGAATCAGCAATGGCTGCATATAGTTGCTTTAGAAGTAGAGCGGCTGATTTTGGATTAAAATATGAAGATTATAAGGATTTTGATGTTCATATCCACGTTCCCGCTGGTGCTATTCCAAAAGATGGACCTTCTGCTGGTTGTGCTTTGTTTACCACTATTGTTTCGTTGATGACTAAAATACCGGTACGCCGCACTGTAGCTATGACTGGTGAGGTTACTTTACGAGGGCATGTATTGCCGATTGGCGGTCTTAAAGAAAAGCTACTAGCCGCAAGTAGGGGAGGGATTAAAACCGTATTAATTCCGGAAGAAAATGTCAAAGACTTGAAAGACATACCACCGAATATAAAAAGTAGTCTAGAAATTATCCCTGTCGCAAATATTGATCAGGTACTAGAGTATGCTTTAACAAAAAAAAACCTAGTAAACGCAAATAGCGGGTTATGCAATAATTCGCTATCCGCATTACTATAATTTTTGAGCTTCTAATAATAAAAATATATTAGATTTTTTTATTATATCTAGCTCTCTATTTGTAAAAGCTTGTAGACTAATTTCATCTAACAATAAATTATGTTTTCTAATATTATTAAAACCTACTTGTTTCATTAATTGTTTTATGGTTTCAAAATTTCTTTGATAAGAGGTTACAATGCAATTTTTGTAATTTCTATTTGTATTGAGCAACCATCGCTATACTTATTATTGCTAACTAAAGTTTTTACAGGAAGCTTCAATATATCAAAGACTTCTGGGTAAAATGAAGCACTTAAAATATCTAAAGTACATATTATAATTCTTCCTTGTTTCTTTAGACATTTATAACAATTATCAATAAATATTTTTAGCTTATCGAGAGTTTCCACGTATAATATCACAAATACAGTATAAACAATATCATATTTATTTTCTCCTATAATTAAAGGAGCGGTGGTATCAGAAAAATCTATGATAAAATATTCTATATTATCGTTGTTAGCAACGGAAGTAAAATGATACAGAGCAACGGATAAAAATTGATTTAATTCTCTTTTTAAATATTAATTGAAGTAATTTTGATAGTTAAATTAGAAAAATAATTGAAATATCTTTATAGAATTCGTTTAAAGATATAAATCATATCTCTCACTTATCTTTGCTAATAGCATCTTGTGTTTTGGTTGTAGTTGTAAAATACAGCTTCAATCAATAAGGTTAATACTAGCATCTCTTAACAGGCTTTTTCTGTAACTTCAAAATGTAAAATATGTAACATTCATAAAATGGATAAGATAAAAAATTAGGGGGAAAAATAGGAAGGAAAAATAAGGGGATATTTTAGATGATAAAAAATCTTATATAGCTAACACGGAAAGGTTTTAGATATAGCTGTAGTTATAGCACATCTGAGATCCTTAAACTGCTTAATGATTTTTCTTAAGTAATTTTTTAAATTAGCCCAGCAATGTTCAATT
>DYDT01000032.1 GCA_020404485.1 Rickettsia endosymbiont of Diachasma alloeum
AGAATTAGGGATGACAACATTCAAACAATTTAAAACTGAAGTAATACAATAGATAACAAGGAGATTAGGATGAGCAATAAACTACCACCATAACCGGCAAAGAAAACTGTCGTTGCATAATAGTATACATCTATATCAAAAATATTATTACTTACAGCTTCAATCTCATTAATTCCTGACTCTTCTTGTGCTTCTCTAATTGCTTCAGCTAATATATTATCACTTTCGCAATGCCCACCAAGTTGTTGCCATTTATTAAACTTTTTATGATTCATCAATAGAAACTTAGTTTGATCACTATTAAGTAAGAAAGCCGAAGCAGTAAAATGCCCTGCAGCTAAATTCAAAAAGCTTGATACAAGCGAATTTTTTGATATTCGCCTGTGCTCACGTACTAAGTATGTACGCTCCGCAGGCTCATCTTCAAATTCATCTTGTCTGAAGCTTTTTGAATTTAGCTGCATTTTTAAGTCACTTCTAACCAAATTTAAGTGCTTATCCAAAAACTCTAGCATTTTTTCTTTAGAAATGATTTCTTCAGGATGGATACTGTTATAGTTTTGTAATAAAGATTTAAGATGATTTAGCACGCTTTAAACCTTTCTTAAGCGTAATCTTGACTTGTTTTAAGGAACGTGGGTTAGCATCTGTCACTTCAATTTCAATATTTTCTGAAACATTTATTTTAGTACCCACCGCGGGAACATTGCCCATTTTTGTAAGCACTAAACCGCCTATGGTATCAAACTCATCATCATCTTTTAGTTTCTCGCCTATTATTTCTTCAAGCACCTCAACTTCAACACGGGCATTTGAAATAATTGTTGAGTTATTAATGACCTTATAATTATCATACTCTGATTTCTGATCATGTTCATCATCAATTCGTCCAACTAATGCTTCCATAACATCTTCAATCGTGACTAAGCCATCAGTACCGCCATACTCGTCAATAACTATAGCAATATGTGTTTTCTCACGACGCATTTTTGCAAGCAAATCTAATAGCTTCATAGAGGGAGCAGCAATTATATGCTTACGTATTAGCTTTTTTAAGCGAAAATTTTGTTTTGTAACTAATGCTTTAAATAGATCTTTGATATGAATAAAACCAACTATATTATCCAAAGTACCATCATATATTAGAGTTCTGGTATGCGGAATTGTTACCTTAATAGATTCGTTTAATTCTTCTATATTTGTAGTAAGTTTTATTGCTGCAATATCAGAGCGTGGTACCATTATATCTTCAATGGTTTTACCTTTTAATTTTAACAAATTAGCTAAAATATTACGTTCATCTAAAGTCATTTTCTGACTATTAGTTTTTAAACGTTTTATAACGCTAAAGAAATCATCTGGTACTTTATTTGAAAATAAAGATTTTATCGGTGAGAATAATTTTCGTAAGTGAAAAATTGACTTATTATCGTGATTCTTTTTATTGTCATCTTCTTTTTTTGAAGATTTTAACATAAATTTTTTTATTTAGTTAATAAATAGGGAGAGGATATACCGAAATGTGCTAATATTTCGATTTCTAGATTTTCCATGATATTTGTTTCTCTGTCATTTTGATGATCGAATCCAATTAAATGTAAAATACTATGTATTAAAAGATGAATAAAGTGATTCTCAAAAGTTTTTTGTTGCTCGTATGATTCATTATATATTACATCATAGCAAAATGCTATATCCCCTAAATGCATATAATCAGAATCCCCTAAATTTTCAAGGATAATAGGCTGATTACTAGATGCTATCTTGTTACCGTTAAAACGTAAATCTTGCCAATTTAATTCATTGGCAGGAAAAGAAAGAACGTTAGTTGCTTTTTCTATATTACGGAATTGCTTGTTTAAGGTCAATATTTCTTCGTTATTTGTTAGCAAAATCGATAGTTCGAATTGTTTTATTTCACTAAAATTATCAAATTGCGATAAGGTTTTTTGAGTAATTTTTTTAATCAAAGCCTTATTTATTTGCTTATGCTCACGCCATTTAATGTAGTTTTTTATAATCTCTACGTTTATCATTATTTTATAATTTTTGTCGTCATTGCGAGAAAAAACTGTAAGTTTTGACGAAGCAATCTTAGGAACTTATACTGTTTTATGAGATTGCCACGTCAAGGCTTCGCCTTTCCTCGTAATGACGATGCCTATAATTTTCTTTTAACTTCTCAAAATCCTCGTCAGCATGATATGAAGATCGGGTTAGGGGGCTTGCGGAAACCATCAAAAATCCTTTTGTGCGTGCTACTCGCTCTAAATATTTAAATTCTTCGGGCGTAACATATTTTGCTACTTCGGCATGATTCTTCGTAGGTTGCAGATACTGCCCAATAGTTAGGAAGTCAACCTTTGCCTCCCTTAAATCGTCCATAACTTGCACTACTTCGCTGATTTCTTCTCCAAACCCTACCATCATACCGGATTTTGTAAAAATTTCCGGTGATAATTTCTTGATGTTATGGAGTAAGCTTAGAGAATTGTAGTATCTTGCACCTGGTCTAATTGTTTTATATAGAGACGGGACAGTCTCAACATTATGGTTAAAAACATCAGGTTTTGCGTTTGCTATTATTTCTGCCGCTCCATCTTTTCTTAAAAAGTCAGGTGTTAAAATCTCGATTGTGGTATTTGGTGAAGATTTACGAATTTCACTAATACACTCCGCAAAATGCGTAGCTCCTCCGTCTTCTAAATCATCACGATCAACCGAAGTAATCACCACGTGCTTAAGACCCAGCTTTTGCACTGCCTCAGCTAGCCTTTGCGGTTCATGCGGGTCAAGTAAATCCGGTCTGCCGGTTTTAACGTTACAAAATCTGCAAGCTCTGGTACAGACAGAGCCTAAAATCATCACAGTTGCATGTTTTTTTGACCAACATTCACCGATATTAGGGCAAGCAGCTTCCTCGCACACAGTATTTAATTTTAGATTTTTGATTAAATCTTTTGTATTATAATACTCTGAAGCGTTAGGAGCTTTTACCTTAATCCAGTCAGGTCTTTTTAAGTCAGCCATAAAACGGAAATAATTTAATTAATTTTGTTACTTCGCTTAATACTTTCTGCTCAGCTTTGCTATTATCTTCGCTATTCTTTAAGCCATCTAAAATATCAGCTATTAAATAACCAACTAGCACAAAATCTTTTTCCTTAAATCCTCTAGTAGTGCAGGCTGGTGTACCAAGCCTAATACCTGAAGTAATAAAAGGCGAAGTTTCATCAAAAGGAATAGCATTTTTATTGCAAGTAATACCTGCTCTATCTAAAGAATTAGCAGCAATTTTACCGGTAATGCCGTCTTTTCGTAAATCCACTAGCACAATATGATTATCAGTGCCACCTGTTAATATATCATATCCTCGTTCTTGCAAGCTATTAGCTAGTACCTTAGCATTACTTATAACTTGTTTTATATAGCTTTTATATTCTGGCTGCAAGCTTTCTAAAAATGCTACAGCTTTTGCTGCTATTATATGCATTAATGGACCACCTTGCAGACCAGGAAATAAAGCAGAATTTATTTTTTTCCCTATCTCTTCATCGTTAGACAAAATTAAACCGCCCCTTGGTCCTCTAAGCGTTTTGTGAGTAGTTGAAGTAACAATATGAGTGTGCGGAATAGGGCTTTGATGCTCACCTGCCGCAACTAGCCCTGCAATATGAGCGATATCAGCCATGAGATATGCCCCTACCTTATCAGCTATCTCTTTGAATTTAGCAAAATCAAGGTTGCGTGGATATGCAGAAAAGCCGGCTATGAGCAATTTTGGCTTATGTAAAACCGCTAAACGTTCAACTTCGTCATAATCAATTAAATAAGTCTCTTTATCCACACTATACGAAACTGCATTAAACCACTTACCTGACATGTTGGCAGTTGAGCCGTGTGTTAAATGTCCGCCGCTATCTAAGGACATACCAAGCACAGTATCGCCTGGCTGCATTAAAGCAAGGTATACAGCTTGATTTGCTTGCGAACCTGAATGAGGTTGCACGTTGGCATATTTACAGTTAAATAGCTTTTTTGCTCGTTCTATCGCCAAATTTTCAGCTTTGTCTACTTCTTCACAGCCATTATAAAAACGCTTACCTGAATATCCTTCAGCATATTTATTAGTCAGGACTGATCCTTGAGCTTCAAGCACCGCAGGGCTTACGAAATTTTCCGAAGCAATAAGCTCAACCACACTATTTTGACGGGTTTTTTCATGCTTAATTATTTCATAAATTTCTTTATCTATTTCTTGTAGTTTGTTATTAAAAATGTTCATTAGTTATCCTATATTTCTTCTATATTTTCATATAACCTGCTATTTCTAAACCTAAATTTAGTACCATGATTATGGCTGATCTGTCAACACTTTTCCGGACAGTTGTTCATGCACATTGTTGTATTTCTTCATATTTTACTGGTGATAGAAAGTCATTAGAAGAATGCATTCTGATACGGTTGTAAAATACCTCTATATATCGTAATAACTTCGTATAGCATACATTATACGAAGTTATACGATCAGATATAAAACCTTAAAT
>DYDT01000033.1 GCA_020404485.1 Rickettsia endosymbiont of Diachasma alloeum
AGGAGCGGATTGATCTGTCATATATGAACCAAGTATTTTTGCCTCTATCATCATGAATTATCAAAAAAATTCAACCATTTAGTCCTTACATCTCTAAAAATTGTCATGTAGTAAGATCAATTTCAGCATTATCTAACTTTATTATCATGCCAACTGCGTCCTTACTTTCACTTTTAGAAGTATATGATAATATTTGTGGAAAAGTATCTAAAACTTTGCTACCAATTAAAGAAGGATCCATTACATATAAAGTGGCATATTGCATACAAAACGATTTTAGGATTATAAAATTGAAGAGTGGCGCGCCCTAAAGGATTCGAACCTCTGACCTACGGATTAGAAATCCGTTGCTCTATCCAGCTGAGCTAAGGGCGCTGAAATGGGTGGATATATGGTTTATGTGTTTCAGTGTAGTGTTTTTATGGCTCTGAAACAGTTATTATTATTAGTGTCATCCTGTGGTGGCATTGCCCGCGTGGATTATTTTCTCGTCATTGCGAGGAAATTACGAAGTAATTGTACGTACGCAATCCAGTATAAAAATGCGAGCTCATAGTATTTTTATTATTTTTTCTGGATTGCCACGCTCATTTCATTCGCGTAGCTCAGACGACTTAGTATCCACGCAAGCAACCCTTACGCGGGAATGACATATAAGGCATTTTCCGAGCCATGTAACAAACCCGAACAAGCAACTAGATGACTACCTTAGAGTACTTTTCGTTTCACGCGGGCAATGCTGCCACGGTACGACAAAAAAATCTGGATTCCTGCTTCCACGGGAATGAAATAGGAGTCATGTAACAATGCCGGAAATTCTCAACTCGGCAATCTAATATTTTTACAATTTATCACCTATAAAGGTGGTGCCGGATATCGGATTTGAACTGATGACCTACCGCTTACAAGGCGGTTGCTCTACCACTGAGCTAATCCGGCTTATTTTTTATTTATTGCTTGAACTGAAAACGTCATTGCGAGGAAAAATTGTAAGTTTTGACGAAGCAATCCAGTTAAAAAATGCTAACTTATAGCATTTTTTATTATTTTTTCTAGATTGTCGAACTCCTTGCAGTCGCTCACAATGACGATTTGGTATCACTGTTCAAGCAACTAGATAACACTATGCTTCTTTAGCTTCTTTTTTGCTTGGTTTAGCTTTACGGTTTTTTAGCTTAACTTCCATCTCTTTTTTGATTTTCTCAGGAAGAGCTATACCAGCTTGCTCGATAAATTTTGCAACTCTATCTGTTGGTTTAGCACCAAATTTAAGCCAATATTCTACACGATCCGCCTTTAGAACTACACGCTCATTACTATCTTTAGCAAGCATCGGATTATAAGTTCCAACTTTTTCTAAAAAATCACCATCACGTGGTGCGGTTGCGTTAGCTACTACTACACGGTAAAAAGGACGCTTTTTAGCACCGCCTCTAGCTAAACGAATTTTTACTGCCATATATTACTTCGATTATTTTATTTTTTCTTCTTTGAAAAGAACATGTTTTCTTACTTTTGGATCGTATTTACGAAAAGAAAGCTTTTCGGTTTGCGTTTTTGGATTACGCTTTTTTACTAAAAAAAAGCCTGTACCTGCGGTACTTACTAACCTTACCAAAATGTTTTTATTTTTCTTTGCCATTAGCTTATCGCCTAATCAAGATATTATAATATTCTAAGTAGAGCAGAATAAAACGAAATTAAAAAATAGTCAAGAAAAAACTCGGTTAACGCGTTTTTTTATTAGACTCCTTGCATAACGCAGTTAATAAAGAGGAATTTGCAGGAAACACGCAGTACAGCAACCGCAGCGTACAAAAAAGTACGCGAGGATGCGAGCAGCGGATTGACGCACAAATTACCTCTAGAAACAAGTTATGCCCACTTTACCTCCGGTGGTAGCGACATCAATATTGCCTCTACATTGCCATCTGTCATTAACCCGAACTTTGTGCCTCTATCATATAGCAAATTAAATTCTACGTACCTACCTCGTCTTATGAGCTGATATTCTTTCTGCTCATCCGTCCAAGGTAAAAATAGCTTATTTCTAACGATTTCAGGATATACCGCAAGCAAAGCTTTACCAACATCTTGCGTAAAAGAAAAATCTTGCTCAAAATCACCACTATTTAGATAATCGTAAAATATTCCGCCAACTCCTCTTGGTTCTTTTCTATGTTTCAAATAGAAAAATTCGTCACATTGCTTTTTAAATTTGGGATAATAGCCAGAATCATATTTGTCGCATGCTTCTTTGAAAGCTGCATGAAATTTTGCTGTCTCGTCTTGTTCTGGATAAAAAGGCGTTAAATCACCACCGCCGCCAAACCAATTTTTTGAGGTTTCAATATAACGAGTATTGAAATGCATTGCGGGGATTAAAGGAGATTTAAGGTGAGCAACTAATGAAATGCCAGTGGCAAAAAACTTACCATCTAACTCCGCTCCTGGAATTTCGGCACGAAACGCTGGTGAGAACTCGCCAAATACAGTGGATATGTTAACGCCGACTTTTTCAAACACTTCCCCTTTCATGACAGACATAACACCGCCACCGCCACCATCACGTTCCCAGCTTGAGCGGACAAACTTACCAGCCTTTAAACCCTTTGCCTTTGCGTATTCTTCTTCGATTTTCTCAAATTCCGTGCATAATAAATCACGTAAATTAGTAAACCAGCTACTTGTTACTTCTCTATTTTTTATGTTCATAACTATATAACAACTGTTTAATTACTCTTTTCATCATATACATAATAATTAAAAATACAGCTGCAATACTCATGATATAGAAAGCTGGAGCATAGAATAAGCCAGTATGCTCTACAAGCCAACGAGAAATAATTGGGGACGTACCGCCAAATATTGCTATCGCAAAGTTGTAGCTAAAAGCAACGCCGGTAAATCTTTGTTCTGCCGTAAATAAAGAAATAACGAATATATATGCCGTACCTGCTATACTTCCTGCAAGCATGCCAAGAACAGTAAGTGCTATAATTTGCTGCCACATTTGCTCTGCTGACATAAGTAGCATAGTCGGTAAGATCAATAGCAAAATTGCAGTACCAACTAACATACTCATCTTAAACTTTCCGATAACATCGGCAGCACCGCCAGCAAGTGGCATTGCAATCATTGCAATAAACAAACTATAAGCTGAATAGGATAAAGCAATAGCATTATCAAAATGCATAACATTATAATAAAATACGTTTATATATGTTTTTACTAAATACATAATACTGCTGGCTATAGCACCTATACATATAGTCAAAAACATAGATTTCCAAGCTGTCTTTATTACATTGGAAAAAGGAGCTTTAAGAACTTTTTTCTTTTTCTCAAGCATTTTAAAAATTGGCGTTTCTGAAACACGCAGTCGCAAGTAAAATCCGGCAAGACCTATAAATCCGCCGAGAAGGAAAGCAAACCGCCACGCAAAGTCAACATGGGGAAAATAACGCTCTATTATAATACCGATAAAAATTGCTACTAATGTACCAACAATATTGGAACCATGTACTAAACCTGCTGTAAAACCAGGTCTTAAATTTTGACGATGTTCTAAAATGAAAATAGCAGCTCCTGTTCCCTCACCACTAATACAAAGTCCTTGGATAAGCCGCATTATGATCAGAGTTATAGGTGCATAAACCCCTATATCTGCATAAGAGGGGATTAGACCCATGATAAAGGTCGGGATAGTCATACCAAGCATAGATATTATCAAGGCAATACGCCTACCATATCTATCACCGATATAACCAAATAATATACCACCGATAGGTCTTGTCAAAAACCCAACAGCAAATACTGCAAGGCTTAAAAGAATCTGGATAAATTCTGACTCCCCAGGAAAGAAAACTCGCCCTATAATTGGCGAGAAAACTGAATATACAGTAAAGTCATAATATTCAAGTATATTCCCTGAAATAGCAGATAGAAAAATGAATTTAGATTTGTTCATTGAACTCTAAATAACTTAATTACTAATTAGCTATTATAAACAAATTCTATCATTTATAAAGTGTAAATTTTTATCTAATAAAATTTGCCCTTTTTGCACATCGTGCATTTGCAGCTAAATCTCTAGCAGCATTTTTATCATCTCGATCTCTTTGTTGTATAGCTAACACGGAAAGGTTTTAGATATAGCTGTAGTTATATAGCTAACACGGAAAGGAAATATATATTAACATGCACAACATTGTTGATGTATATTATAATATACAAATATATAAAGGCATAAAGCAGATGAGAGCCTATAGTCAAGATTTAC
>DYDT01000034.1 GCA_020404485.1 Rickettsia endosymbiont of Diachasma alloeum
ATAGTAATGATACTTATGAACCTGATCGTATTGAATATGATAAAGAATTATTAAAAGAATTCTATCAATCAGTGGGTTTTGCAGATTTTAGGGTAATTTCAGTATCAGCTGAATTAAATAGTACTAAAGAATATTTTGTTCTTACATATTCTCTTGAAGAGGGAGAAAAATATAATTTTGGTGATGTTACTATAGAAAACAAATTAACCAATATCGATATAACTCCTGTTAATAAGATTGTCAATATTAAGCAAGGCAGTGTTTTCAATATGAAAACAGTTGAAAATATTGCTGATAAAATTGGAGAATATTTTACAGCAGCAGGCTATCCAGCGGTAAATGTTTATCCTGATATTGTAAAAAATCCTGATCGTACTATTAATATTAAATTTATTATAGAGAAAGCCGATAAGATTTATATCAATAAAATTAATATTATTAATAATCTTAAAACTGAAGATCATGTCATAAGAAGAGAGTTTAAGTCTGAAGAAGATGACATACTTAACCGCTCTTATATTGAAAAAGGAGAACGTAATCTTAGAAATTTAGATTATTTTGAGAAGATAGGAATTACTTTTGCTCAAGCGAAAACTAAAGATAAATATGACTTAAATGTTGAGGTTGATGAAAAATCTACTTCTTCTGTTGGTTTTGATTTAGGGTATAACACCACAGGCGGTGTATTTGGTCGCTTCTCTTTCTTAGAGCGTAACTTAGTAGGTACAGGTAAAATACTTAATGCTGGTGTGCAAGTGAGTAAAAATACTACCAGCTATTATGGTGGTATTACTGATCCACATTTCTTAGATCGTGATTTATCTTTAGGAGTAAGTGGTTTTATAAATAAAAGTGGTCGTGGTCAGAGTGTACTTTCTAACACAGATCAAAATTATAGACAACATTCTGTAGGTGGTAAAACTTCCTTAGGTTATGAAATCAAGGAAGATTTAAGTCACGAAATAGATTATTTAATTAAACGTGATACCTTAAGTGCTCCATCTCCATCAAGCTCGATATTTTTACAGGAACAAATGGGTAAGTTTATTACTTCTGCTATTGGTCACACCATTGCTTATGATCAAAGAGATAGTAAAATTATTGCGAAGAATGGTTATTTAGTAAGCGTTAGTCAAGAATATGCGGGTATTGGAGGTGATAATAAATATCTGAAACATGAAGTTGATGGTAAATATTATAAATCTTTTATACAAAATAAGCTTACTTTAAAACTATCTGCTTCTGGAGGTGATATTGCAGCACTTGGCGGACGAGTTATTAGAATTTCAGATCGCTTTAATTTAGGTGATTATAGCTTAAGAGGTTTTGCTAGTGGTGGTGTTGGACCACGTGAAAAAGTTACTAATGAAGGTTTAGGCGGTAAAAGATATTATACATTTTCTACTGAACTTAACTTCCCAACTCCAGTACCTGAAGAATTTAATTTAACTGGTGCGGTATTTATGGATTTAGGAAGCTTATGGGGAGTAGGCTTGAATAAAGCAAAGTATCAAAGCCCAAATGGTATCTATAATGATAAATCCCTTAGAGCTTCGGTTGGTTTCGGGTTTATTTGGGTAACACGCTTTGCACCAATTAGAATGGACTGGGGTTTTGCGGTTAAGAAGAGGAAATATGACGATACGCAGCATTTCCATTTAAGATTTTCTACACATCTTTAGTGGTATTATAATCTAATTTGCTTCAGGCTTTATTGCACAGCTTAAAAAAAGTGTACAATGTCATCCTAACTTGGTTGTTGTGCTTGCGTGAAGCAGTTTTTTCTTTGTCATCTAGTTGCTTGACCAATAGTAGTACCGGAGAGTTTTAAAAAAATGGTATATTTTTTATTCGGGTGTAGGTAACCTTATATGTCATTCCCGTGGAAGTATTGCCCGCATGGATCATTTCTTTCTGTCATCCCATTTATTCACAGGATTTAGTTAAAAATATCAATAATATTGATATTTTTAGTTGTTTTTCTGGATCTAGTTCCCAAGCAACTAGATGACACCGACCACGTTTTTCGATCTACGTAGACAAGCCGTATGCGGGAATGACATCGAAACCATACAACATGCTGCCACGGTATAGTACAGCTATGAAAACGAACCACAATAATGCCATGCGAAAACTATATTAAGGACGCATTGTTAGTTTCGTGAAGAAAAATTGGTATTACTAACTAATTATAGATATCGTCATTGCGAGGAAAAACTATAAGTTTTGACGAAGCAATCCAGTAAAATACATAGCATTTTTATTATTTTTCCTGAATTGCCGTGCTCCTTGCAGTCGTATAGCTTATGACGATATCTATAATTAGTTAGTAATACCGAAAAATTCAATTAATTTTCCTTTACAAAGCCTAGTACTGCCACAATGATGCTTTCAAAATAATTTTCTTATTTTAAATTCTTGCCGATGTAGCTCAGCTGGTAGAGCGGCGCATTCGTAATGCGTAGGTCTGGGGTTCAAATCCCCACATTGGCACCGTAAACACAAGGCGAATTATTAACAATCCTACAGAATTAAACTCAATTGGATTTGGCAACAGGCATTCAAACAAATGCTTATAACTAATAGGCAGCCTGACGAACTGAAAATACTATAAGTAAGTAGAACAAAACCTATTTAAAATAATAAAATTTTAAATAGGTAATGATGAACAGAAAATATAGACACTTATCTCGCGAAGAGAGATATGAAATAAAAAGA
>DYDT01000035.1 GCA_020404485.1 Rickettsia endosymbiont of Diachasma alloeum
AACTCTTTGTAGCTTTGACATATACACTTGTGGTTAAGTTTCTTGTCAATTTACTACTTTTTTAAGTTCGCAGCTACTCTTTTCTTATCCACGCAACAATGCCTCCCGTGGCTTGACCACGGGATCCAGCATAAAGCGAGATAGAATCGAGCTTTTTTATTTGTATATTATATTACTGGATCTAGTTAGCAAGCCACGGGATGACACTGGAATTATAAAACAACACCAAATTAGCTAAAAAAAAATTATGACACGAAATTTTGAAATTATATATGCTGAAGAAATGGATAAAGCCTATTCAGCTATAATTCGGGAAGCTTTTAATAAAGATGCACGCAAAATAAAAGGCTTAACAGGAGATTTAAAATCTTTTTCGTTTTCATGCTTAGATCAAGATCAAAACTTTATTGCAGGAATTGGTGGTGTGAGTTTTTGGGGTGGCTTATATATTAGTTCATTATTTGTAGATGAAAATTATAGAAATCAAAATTACGGCAATTTGTTAATAGAAAAAGCTGAAAATCTAGCACGTGAACGTGGTTGTACTTTTATACATCTATCAACTATGGATTTTCAAGCAAAACCGTTCTATGAAACACTAGGACATAAACTTGAATTTACAAGACACGGCTATGAGAAAGATTCAGTTTTATATTTACTAAGGAAAGATTTATGACATTAAAATTAGGAATTGTAGGTTTGCCGAATGTCGGTAAGTCAACGTTATTTAATGCTTTAACGGCAAGCGTGGCAGCTGAAGCTGCTAATTATCCGTTTTGTACGATTGAGCCAAATAGTGCCGTTGTTTCAGTGCCGGATGAACGTTTGCATAAATTAGCAGTGCTTGTAGGCAGTAACAAAATCATCCCGTCTTACATAGAATTTGTCGATATTGCAGGGCTTGTTAAAGGTGCAAGCAAAGGGGAGGGGCTTGGTAATAAGTTCTTATCAAATATTAGAGAAGTAGATGCAATTTTGCATGTGCTACGTTGCTTTGAGGATGAGGACATAACGCACGTGCATAATAAGGTTGATCCAATTCATGACCTTGAAATAATTGAGATGGAGCTAATACTTGCCGATATAGAATCGGTGGAAAAGCGACTTGCTACAAGCGAAAAACGTTTAAAATCAGGTGATAAGACTTTAGCAGAGCAGATAGAGTTATTAAAAGAAGTTCATAAAGTGTTAGCTGACGGTAAACCTGCAAGAGTGCTAAATAAAACTTTAGGAGCTGATAATCTAAAGCAGTTACAGCTGCTTACCTCTAAGCCTGTGCTATATGTGTGTAATGTGCTTGAAGAAGATGCAGCAAGTGGTAACGAGCTTACAAAATTAGTAGCAGAGCAGGCAAAAAAAGAAGATGCTAAAAGCGTTAGTATTTCCTCAAAAATAGAAGCAGATATTGCTTTGCTGGAAGATGAGGAAGAGAAAAAAGAATTCCTAAATAGTATTGATCTTGAAGAAACAGGCTTAAGTAGAGTAATTAAAGAAGGGTATAATCTCTTAAATCTTAAAAGCTTTTTTACGATTGGTCCAAAAGAAGCACATAGCTGGACTTTTAAAGATGGCACTCTTGCACCAGGGGCGGCAGGTATTATCCATACTGATTTTGAAAAAGGCTTTATCAGAGCAGAAGTAATAGGTTACGCAGATTACATAAATCTTGGTAGTGAAGCAAAAGCCAAAGAAGTGGGAAAAATGCGATTAGAGGGTAAAGAATACAAAATGCAGGATGGGGATATAGTACATTTTAGATTCAACGTATAAATACTTGTCGTCTTTAAAGAATTATTTGCTCTACTTGAAAATTAGTAGCAATGTTTTTGTAAGTCCTTAATTATTTGAATGATTTACACAACAATGCCGCCACAGGGTGGCACCATCTATATATTAAAAATTTATGAAAATTAATTGCAGTAGTTGAGATTTTATCTTACATTTAGTAAAATAAATTAATTATTAAATGGAGATAAAAAATGAACTTAAATCAAAAAATAATAAAGCCAAAAATAGGGTTACTAGAACTAGCT
>DYDT01000036.1 GCA_020404485.1 Rickettsia endosymbiont of Diachasma alloeum
ATTTAATCGCTGATTCTTTAAATTCAGCTGGATAT
Organism: Rickettsia endosymbiont of Diachasma alloeum; assembly: GCA_020404485.1. GTDB lineage: Bacteria > Pseudomonadota > Alphaproteobacteria > Rickettsiales > Rickettsiaceae > Rickettsia. The sequence goes on from DYDT01000036.1 coordinate 36, forward strand.
ACCTTTGGTTTTATATCTGTCATTTTTATCCTTTCTGTTAATATCGTCTATTATTAACTGTCCGGAAAACTATAGCCACATCAATGTGCTATAACTACAGCTATATCTAAAACCTTTCCGTGTTAGCTATAGATGAAATTTTGAATAAATTGTCTAAAATGCCAAATTTATCAGAAAAAGAAAAAATGTTATTACAAAAACCCAATCCAACAAATAAACCAAAATCACAAAAAAGCCGTACAATTTGACATGTTAATATAAATTGCATAATATATTTGACAATAATTCAAACCTAGAGTAATGATTAAAATCATGTGTCCTCTGTCATCCCGTGATTTATTCACGGGATCCAGTTAAAAATATCAATAACATTGATATTTTTAGTTATTTTTCTGTATGCCATGGACAAGCAACTAGATGACACCGAAGATGCTTTCCGATCCATACAACAAAGCCTCCTCGCAATGACAAAAACTTAATAAATTACTATATACTATGGATTCAAATAAATTATATCTTTTCAAGGATAAACGATTCTTACCGAATTTTATAGTACAATTATGCGGTTGTCTTAACGATAACATCTTGAAAAATGCTCTTGTAATTTTAATTACTTATGGAGTTGTTGGTTCTCTAAGCAAATATAATAACTTACTTGTTTTAGTTACCAATGCTATTTTTGTTCTACCTTTTATAATATTTGCAAGTATAGCCGGACAAATCGCTGATAAATATGAACGCTCTACCCTAATTAAAATTATAAAAGCTTGCGAAATTGCTATAATCGCTTTTGCTATTTATGGCTTTCATCATAATAATATTATAGTACTACTCTGCTCTATTTGCCTAATGGGTATTCATTCCACTTTCTTTGGTCCAATTAAATATAGCGTTCTTCCTGATTATTTAAGCAAAGATGAGTTACTAGGTGCTAACGGCTTCGTTGAGGCTGGAACTTTCATTGCTATTTTTATTGGTACTATAATCGGCAGCTATTACACAATCAGTAATAATTTCATAATTTATTCCTTAGTTACAATTGCAGCTATTGGCTTTATTTCAAGCCTTACTACACCAAAATCAAATAACGCAAATCGTGATATTAAGGTAAATTTTAATATCATAAATGAAAGCCTAAATATGATAAGATATGCTCAAACCAAAAAGCAAATATATTTAGCAATACTAGGTATTTCATGGTTTTGGTTTATTGAAGCTGCTATAATTTCTCAGATACCTTTACTTGCTAAAATAACGTTTAAAGCTGATGAGAATGTTGCTAATTTATTTTTAGCAGTTTTCTCGCTTGGCGTTGGTGTCGGCTCATTTTTATGTAGCAAAATATTTGAAGATGAAATCACTGTTAAATACCTCTTTATTTCAGCACTTGGCATTAGTATTTTTGGCATCGATTTATTTTTTGCTAGTAGAATTAGTGCAGTTGCTTATGAACCAGCTCAACTAAAAAGTATTTTTGTATTTTTATCAAAAAGGCATAATTGGCGAATAGTTATTGATCTATTCTTTTTAGCAGCAATTGGTGGATTATATATTGTACCTCTTTTTGCTATATTACAGCATTACGCAAATCCCGCTCACCGCAGCCGTATTATTGCCGTAAACAACCTAATTAATTCTATCTTTATGGTAGGATCAACTATTATCCTATCATTATTATTTTATTTAAATTTTACGATACCTTGGATAATATTATTTATCAGCCTATCTAATATCATCGTTACCATCTATATTTATCGCTTAATCCCTGAAGTTAAAATTATTCCTTATCCTGTTCTACGTAGAATATTCCAATTTTGGTTTGATTTAATGTATAAGGTTGAAGTTAAAGGACTTGAGAACTTACAGAAAGCAGGCAACAAAGTAGTAGTAATTGCCAACCATATTTCATATCTCGATCCACCTTTAATTGCGACTTACCTAAAAGAGGAAATGACCTTTGCAATAAGCCCTGATATACGCAAAATATGGTGGATTAGACCATTTTTACGTATGGCTAATACTTTGCCTGTTGATCCAAACAACCCAATGGCAATTAAGACCTTAGTAAAAGAAGTACAAAATGATCGTAAAATAGCTATTTTTCCGGAGGGTAGAATAAGCGTTACCGGCTCTTTAATGAAGATTTATGAGGGTCCTGGGATGATTGCTGATAAAGCAAACGCAACTATTTTACCGGTTAGAATAGATGGCACACAATTTACTCATTTCTCAAAACTACAAAATATATTAAAAAGAAAAATATTTCCTAAAATTACTGTTACTGTTCTACCACCGGTAAAATTTGCTGATATTGGTGCTGCATCCGGTCAAGAAAGACGTCAATATATAGCAAGAACTCTATATGATATTATGGCTGATATGATGTTTGAGAGTTCAGACTATAAGAATACTTTATTTACATCGCTGATAGAAGCTGCCAAAATTCATGGATTTAAGAAAAAAATAGTTAATGATTTTGAAAATAACAAAGCTACTTATCAAGATTTAATACTTAAATCTTTTATTCTTGGTGATTTAATCAAAAGAAATAATATTTTTGGTAAGCATTTAGGTTTAATGTTGCCTAACACGACGAATACACTAATTACTTTTTATGCTATGCAATTTAGCGGATTTGTTCCAGCTATAATTAATTGGAGTAGTGGGATAAGTACTATTATTAACTCCTGTAAAACCGCACAGTTAAAAGTAATTTACACTTCAAAACAATTTATAGAAAAAGCAGAGCTACACGAATTAATAACTAATTTATTAGATTTCGGTATTAAAGTAATATATTTAGAAGATTTTAAAAACCAAATCAATCTAGCTCTAAAATTAAAAGCTTCAATAGGCATCCTTTTTTTTAAAACTTATTATAAGTATTTTTGTCGTAATCATGATGATGAAAAACCAGCAGTAATAATTTTTACTTCAGGTACTGAAGGAGAGCCTAAAGCTGTAATGTTATCTCACAGAAACCTACAAGCTAATAGATATCAAGCAACTGCTAAAATACCTTTTAGCCCTGATGATATAGTATTTAACTCATTACCACTATTTCACTGCTTTGGGCTTGGCGGAGCAATTATTACAACTTTAAACGGCATTAAGCTATTTTTATACCCCTCACCTTTAAATTACTGCAGCATACCAGAAGTGATATATGATGTCGGAGCAACCATATTAATTTCAACTGATACATTTTTAAATGGTTATGCCAATTATGCTCATCCATACGACTTTTACTCATTACGTTATATATTTGCAGGTAGTGAAAAATTAAAAGAAACTACAAGGCAATTCTGGCTTAATAAATATGGCATACGTATTTTTGAAGGATATGGTATAACAGAAAGCTCACCTATCATTGCCTGCAATACTCCTATGCATAGTAAAGCCGGTACTGTTGGGAGGTTATTATCAAAGATTGAATATAAACTTGAAAAGGTTGAGGGGATAGATGAGGGGGGACGCTTACTAATTCGTGGTCCTAACGTCATGCTTGGTTATTTAGACGAAAGCGGTAATTATATTTACAAAGAATGGCACGATACGGGTGATATAGTTAAAATTGATGGAGAAGGATACATAACTATTTTAGGACGTTTGAAAAGATTTGCTAAAATAGCTGGCGAGATGATTTCGCTTACAAAAGTCGAGGAGCTTGCAAGTGAGATTGATCCTAGCTCCTTACATGCTGCAATTTCCACGCAAGATAAAACCCAAGGAGAAAAAATTATTTTATTTACTACCAGTACTATTATAAATAGAGAAAATTTTACAAATAACGTACGCAAAGCACAAGTTTCTTTACTCTATATACCGAAAATAGTTATTACTTTACCTGAAATACCACTACTTGCAAATGGTAAAGTTAATTACTTAGAAATGACGAGAAATTTGGATAAGTATATTTCTTCTCTTTGAAAAATAGTATTTTGTAATCCTTTCAAAAGAAGTTTAAATATTTTATTGCACAGTTGAAGTTTATTAGATATTTTCAATTAAGTTTAATTAATTAGAAAATTATTATGAAAAAAACAAACTTTAACACAAGGTGTGAATTACCTGACGGAAAAATTGTTTTTTGTCACATGGTAGAACCTACCTTAAGAATTACTAAAACATTAAGTCAAAGTTGTTTACAAGAATTATACTTAAATGTTACAGATAACTCAAACAAGTAATTTAAGTCATCTGATAAAGAATGTCAAAGAAAAGTAAAGGATTTTATAGCAGAAAAAGATGGTATAATATACCCAGTTTTTAGAAAAATATTAGAGAATTCTCTACAAATAGATACTAGATCAAGTGATGATACTGTAACAATAATTGATCCTAAATTACATACCATAGAAGATTATTATTACGACTAATACTATAACAAATTTACCATGCGGTCAAGCCGTGTTTGCATTGCTTGCGTGGATTGTTTTTTTGTTGCCACCCTGTGATGGCATTGTTGCGTGGATTAGTTTTTCCGTCTGAGCTAAGGAAATTACGAAGTAATTGTACGTACGCAATCCAGTATAAAAATGCTAGCTTATAGCATTTTTATTATTTTTTCTGGATTGCCACGCTCATTTCATTCGCGTAGCTCAGACGACTTAGTATCCACGCAACAATGCCCCCTGTGCCTGTGATTTATTCCGAGAATCCCATTACAAGTGAGCTAGATGACAGAGGTAAAATTGAGCTATGCAACAACATACTTTAGTAATGCCAGTTTAGGATAAGAGAGCAATAAAGACCTGATATTTA
>DYDT01000037.1 GCA_020404485.1 Rickettsia endosymbiont of Diachasma alloeum
AATTGAACATTGCTGGGCTAATTTAAAAAATTACTTAAGAAAAATCATTAAGCAGTTTAAGGATCTCAGATGTGCTATAACTACAGCTATATCTAAAACCTTTCCGTGTTAGCTATATGTTACCGCACATCTAATCAAAAAATAAAATATTATTTAATATTAATAATCTTCTTGCGTTAATTTTAAGTTATATATTATATTAATTTAAAACCTTATAAGTATAGGTACTAAATAGATAATATTGAGATTATGAATATGTTTAAAATTGCTACATTGCCTGAAGAATATAAGCCTTCTAAAGACGAAGAATATATGTGTAAAAATCACTTGGAATATTTTAGACAGAAGCTTTTAAAGTGGAAAAATTCTTTACTCAGTGAATCTCAAGAAACTTTAAATCATCTAAAAGAAGAAAATTGGAATGAATCAGATCCTAATGATCGTGCTACTACTGAAACAGAAACTGCTTTCGAACTTCGTACTAGAGACAGATATCGTAAGTTATGCGAAAAAATAGAGCAAGCATTAAAGCGTATTGAAGAGGGTGAATATGGTTATTGTGAGGAAACAGGTGATCCGATAGGTATAAAAAGGTTAGAAGCACGACCAATAGCTACATTATGTATTGAAGCACAAACGCGGCATGAAAATTATGAAAAAAATCATTTAGATGAACCACAGAGATAAGTAGATGAAATTGATTAATTATAATGTCACCCCATGCTTTATTCACGGGGTCTCGCTAACTAATCCTAGTTTATTGCAGTGATTTTAGTTTATCTAATACTTCCTGAGCATGTCCTTTAGCATTGACAGAACGCCAAATATGCCTAACCACACTTTCCTTATCAAGTAAGAAAGTTGCTCTATCTATGCCCATATATTTTTTACCAAACATTGATTTTTCTATCCATACCCCATATTGTTCGCATAAATTTGAATTTGCATCTGAAGCTAAATCAAATTCTAAGCAATATTTTTCTTTAAACTTATCATGAGAGTCGAGCTTATCTTTTGAAACCCCGATAATGACTGCATTAAGCTTATCGAATTCTGGTTTTAATTTATTGAAATCTTGTGCTTCTAAAGTACATCCTGGTGTGTCATCTTTTGGGTAAAAATATAGTACCACAAATTTGCCTTTTAAATCAGATAATTTAATTACTTTCTCTTTGCCTATATGTAAAGAGAAATCATGAGCTTTTTTCCCTATTTCTAATGTCATAAAATTTCCATATTTAATTATTAAGTTCAAAGGACTTAATATAGCTAATCATCTTATATTAAAATATATATTTTTAAAATTATTTTTTATCATATTGCTTTTTTTATCGGATTATTTATTATATAAATACAAAATATCTAAGTTTAATTTTTGTTAACTATTTTCAAAAAAATTAGTAAGAAATTTGAATGATATAATATAAACAATAACATTAATGATCGGAGAATATCATGAAAAGAATTTTAGTAACATTTGCAACTGCTGCTACATTATTATTAACCCCTAATGCTTTTGCTGATGATGCTACAAAAAATGAAACACAAGCACAGGAAGTAGCAGAGCAACAAACAAAAACAATTGCTCAAAAATTAGAAGAGTTAAAAGAAAATTTTAAAGATTTAGCAAAAAATGGTAGCGAAAAGTTTAATCAAACTTTAAGTGATACTTATAACCAAATGTCACAAACTATTGCAGAAATAAAAGACGAAAAAGGTAAAGAGCTACAAAAAGCTTTAGAGGATGCTAATGAAAAGATTGAAGAATATAAAAAGGCTGGTACTAAACAACAAGAGAAAATGCGTGAAGCTATTATTGATAAATTAGATGCATTAAATAAAAATATTAACGAACACAACGAAGAAAAAGCAAAGTCGTAACTAATGTATTTTTAATTGAATCCCGTGGACAAGCCACGGGATGACACTGACGGGCTTTTTGAACCATGAAACAACGTTGTTTTTCCTCGCAATGACGGAAAAACGATCCACACCTACGAAACCAGCTAATTACATATATTTGACTTTAATAAGTTAAGCATGCTATAAGTTAAACTACACTCATATAATTAATTTGTATGCTATGACTTATTACTAAAGAAAAAATTGTCTTTATGTTAAACGCTGAATTAGGTTTTTCAAAAAGCTTATGCGAAGAGATAGTTAATGCAGTTTTTTCTAATATTTTAGAGCTTGCAAAAGAGCAAAAATTAATTTTAAAAAACTTTGGTAGCTTTGAAGTTAAGCATAAAAATTCTCGTCCTGGAATAAACTTTCATACAAAATCTCAAATCACTATAGAGCCGAAAAATATATTACGCTTTGTCCCATCTTCTAAGTTAAAAGCTTTGATTAATGAAAATAACTAAAAAAATATTATTCAGCTACTGAAATAACAAAGCTTTTAAACATTGCTTTATACCAATTAAGGTATTTAGAAACAAAAATTCTAGGCTTATCTAATTACAAAATAACAAATAGAAAATATTACACTGCGAATGATTTTGAATTATTTCAAAAGCACTTAAACATCGATAAAAATATGTCTAATTTCTTTCCGAATGAATATTAATATTGATGATAAAATAGATATATTGCTTATTAATTTCAATGATTTATCCCTCCAAATAAAAAAATCCTTGCTGATAATTTTAGATCGAGTGTATTGTATTACAAATTTAATATTATATTGGAGTAATGATGACTTTAAGAAAAGCCGTAAAACCTGTAATGATAGGTATCTCAAATATTAGATTAACTGATGACGAAAGAAAGTTATTAAAAGACCATTCTCCTTTAGGAATCATTTTGTTTGCAAGAAATATTGAGAAGAATGATAAAGGTGAGCAAAATAAAGAAGTTCTTGCTCAGCTTATCGCTGATATAAAAGAAATATTAGGGGAAAATTCTATTATTGCTATAGATCAAGAGGGTGGTAGAGTACAAAGGCTTACAAAACCAACTTTTTATGACGCCCCACCTGCTAAAGATTTCGGTGACTTAGCAAAAGATCAAGGGTTAGAAGCTGCAATAGAAAAATGCAAACAAAATTACGGTAATATAGGTAAAGAACTAAAAGCTCTTGGTATTAATTTAGATTTTGCACCGGTAGGCGATATAAGCCATAAAGGAGCTCATGATGTTATAGGTAATAGAAGTTTCGGTGTAGAACCTGAAATAGTTGTGCCTTTATGTATAGCAGCTTTGGAAGGTTTGCAGCAAGAAAAGGTACAAGGTTGTATAAAACATTTGCCAGGGCATGGTAGAGCTAAAGCTGACAGCCATAAAGAATTGCCGAAAGTAAGTACTAGTTTAGAAGAGCTAGAGAAAACTGACTTTAAGGTGTTTAGAGAACTTAGCTCTTTTGATCAAGTGAAGCTTGCTATGACAGCACATATAGTTTATGAGTGTATTGACCCTAATAATCCTGCTACATTATCAACAAAGGTTATTGATTATATTAGAGATAAAATCGGCTATAAAGGTCTTATTATTTCTGATGCAATAGATATGAAAGCTTTAAGCGGTAGTATGGCAGATATTACTACAAATGTATTGAACGCAGGGGTGAATATAGTACTAGAATGTACTGGGAAGTATGAAAATATGTTAGAAGTTTTAGGAAGTGTACAAGAAGTATCGATAGATAAATTTACTAATTTACTATAAACTAACACGTATCAGTTGCTTTAAGGAAACTATTTTATTAATCTAAGTTAAATTTAATTAAACAATATATTGAAAAAACTTGTTTTTAATATTAATATATTTTTTAATTTTTAGTTAAAGAATTAATTTTACTAGTTTCCTTAATATGTAGAAGTCAAGATTTGATCTTACAGTACACTATAAATTTTATATCTGAATATCTGATAAATTATTACTGTCAGAAGAGTATTCAAGATATAAGA
>DYDT01000038.1 GCA_020404485.1 Rickettsia endosymbiont of Diachasma alloeum
ATTTAATTCAGCTGATACTGAAATTACCCTAAAATCTGCAAAACCCACTGATTGATAGAATTCTTTTAATAATTCTTTATCATATTCAATACGATCAGGTTCATAAGTATCATTACTATCTAAGAAACGAAACCAACGAGATTCTTTAGTTAAAACAATCGATTTAAGCTCTGAATCGCTATAATTCTCATTACCACTAAAGTAAATATATTTAATACCGGTTTTTGGTCCTTCTGCGATATCAAAAATAACCTTAACTCTATTATTTTCTAAATCTTCAATTTTAGGTGTTACTATAGTAGCAAAACGCCCACTACGTTTATAAATTTCTGATACTTTTTTTACATCTAATTCAATTTTAGCTTGGCTTAAAGACTCACCTGCAATTGTATAAATCTCTTTAGATAGCATATTAGCTTTTATTTTAGAGTTACCTCTAAACACTACGCTACTTATAAATGGAGTTTCAGTAACGCTAACAATTAAATTACCATCACTTGACATATCCATTTTGATGTTTCTAAAAAGTGAAGTAGCATATAAACGCTTTATTGCTTCGTCTTCTTTTACACTATTATAACTTTCTCCAGCTTTTAGCTTTAAATAGCTCTCAATAGTAGAGCGTTCAATTCTATGATTACCTTCTATAGTTATTTTACGAATAACTGAGTCTGCTAGGGAAATGTTATAATAAAAAATTGTTACTGTTAAAATTGCTAATTTAATAATTGACCTGATTATCACCTAAAACCTTCTTATAAGATTTATTTAAAATTTTTACGTTAAACGTACACTATAGTAAATAATATTAACTAGAGCAAGTAAATCTACCCACTTAAGAGAATAAATTTTTTATATCGTTAGAAAAAGAAATTACAGTTAGAATAATTATTATAATTATTCCTATTTGTAATAAAATATTTTTAGCTTTGATATTCGGTAATTTACCCGTCACTGCTTCATATAATATGAATACTAAATGACCACCATCAAGTACCGGTATAGGTAGTAGGTTAAGTAGTCCTAAATTTACTGAAAGCATTGCTATAAATAGTAAATACATCTCTATACTATGTTCTAAAGTTCTTCCTGATTCTTTTGCAATAGCTACCGGACCTCCTATTTCACTTACTGATCGCTTTCCTACAATCATTTGTGATGCTGCTTTTAAAGTTACAGCCGATATATCTATAGTATCAGATATAGCCTCTGATAAGCTCGATAATATCCCTACTTTAGTATGAACTGGTTCATTTTTAGCCATAATACCAATACGCAGTATTTTTCTAGCTTTTTCTACCACTACTTCTTCAGGCATTATATTAACAGTAAATTCTTCACCTTTTCGCTCTATTAGTAAAGTAGAAGAATTTAAACCATTAATTAGTATTTCTTTTTGTACATCACTAAAATCTTTAACTAATTTATTATTAACTTTAACAATCCTATCACCCTCTCGTAAATTAGCTTTTTCTGCTGGTGATTCAGCTATTACCTCTCCTATTATAGGCTGAATTTCTACTTTACCAAGGCAAAAATAAAATCCAGCAAATATTATTATGGCAAGTAAATAATTAATTAAAGGTCCTGCTGCAACTATTAAAAAACGCTCAAAACAGGATTTAGCATAAAACGCTACTTTTTCATTTATTTCTTGCGTTTTATCCATAATGTTTCGATCATAACCATAAATCTTAACATATCCCCCAAGGGGCAATAAACAAATTTTCCACCTCACACCTTTTGAGTCTGTAATACCGATTAATTCTTTGCCGAAGCCTATCGAAAATTCTTCGATTTTTACATTGAAGAATCTTGCAACTGCATAATGCCCTAGCTCGTGGATAAACACCAAGATACTAATTGTTATAATAAATCCGACTATAGATAACATAATTTTTTATTATTAATATGTAGGTAGACAAAGTTATAATTTGGAAAAGAGCAAGGAGTCTATAAGTGCTAGGCACGAAGCGTATACTTAATACGCAATACTTATAGAATGACGTGGTCAATTTTCCAAATTAAACGAGTATACAAATAAGTAGTTTTAAAGTATAGTATACTAAATTTAAAACTTTATTTCTTTTTATGAGTTCAAATAAAATCAATAAGAAGTCGATTGCACGTATTGCAGCAATACAAGCTATATATCAACATATGTTACGGAACAATGACAATATAGATGATATAATAGAAAATGTACTTTCTTTTTATCGCAACGATACTTCTATGACTGATTCACCCATAAAAATATCACTAACTATAAGTCATTTTAAAATGTTGGTAAAGTTGGTATTTGAAAATATTGATAAAATAGATGAAATTATAAGTAATAATCTGGTAAATGATAAAAACCAAAATCATATACCTATTTTGCTACAAGCTTTATTACGCAGTGGTATATGTGAATTATTATTTTTTCCAGATATACCTGCTAAAGTAGTAATTAATGAATATACAGATATAGCAAATGATATGCTAAATGATCACGAAATAGGCTTTGTTAATTCTATATTAGATAAAATAGCACACGAAAATAAAAGATTTTATGACAAATAATTTAAGCGGCTATAGAAATAAATTTGTTAGAGTTAAAACTTCTAAAAAACGTACTGTTTCTTCTAGTAACTGGCTAAAGCGTCAGCTAAATGATCCTTATGTTGCAACAGCACGTATTGAAGGCTTTAGATCAAGAGCTGCATATAAACTTCTTGAAATTCATGAAAAATTTAAAATTTTTACCCCGAATATGAAAGTAGTAGATTTAGGAGCAGCCCCAGGAGGATGGAGTCAAGTAGCTTCTAAACTTATTAAAGCCACTGATGGTAATTTAAAAAATAAAATAATTTCAGTTGATTTACTTGAAATTGAGCCAATTCCTGGAGTAGAGTCTTTTCAAAAAGATTTCTTTGAAAAAGATACTGAAGAATTAATTATACAAGCTTTAAAAGGCAAAGCTGATATAGTACTGAGTGACATGGCATCAAATACTATAGGTCATAAAGCTACCGATCATATAAGAACTTTACTTTTATGCGAGCAAGCTTTTGAGTTTGCTTTAAAAGTCTTAAACCCTTCCGGTCATTTTATTGCCAAAATCTTTCGTGGCGGAGCTGAAAATGAGCTTTTAAATAAAGTTAAACGTGAATTTTCTACCGTCAAACATTTCAAACCATCATCTAGTCGCAAAGAATCAACAGAAATTTACTTGGTTGCTTTAAATAAGAAATAAATTATTAACAATATTTAACTTAATAATTGACATTTATTTACTTATACTATGGTAGTTTTTTGGTAGTTTTTACCTAAACTCTGAAAACCATGAAATATGGTAATTTAACTTAACAATGGAGAAATTTAATGTTTTCTAAAATGTTTAATTATTTTGCTAGTAGCAGTGAAACACTGATCTGTCAACACTTTTCCGGACAGTTGTTCATGCACATTGTTGTATTTCTTCATATTTTACTGGTGATAGATTGAAAATACTATAAGTAAGTAGAACAAAACCTATTTAAAATAATAAAATTTTAAATAGGTAATGATGAACAGAAAATATAGACACTTATCTCGCGAAGAGAGATATGAAATAAAAAG
>DYDT01000039.1 GCA_020404485.1 Rickettsia endosymbiont of Diachasma alloeum
ATTTCGCTAGCCTTTGTAATAGTGAATTTGTGGCTACTCAATGTTCTATTGTGGCAACTTTTAGCTCGGTTAGTGGTATTGTTTTAGCTGCTCTTGGTGGCATTTGTGCAAAATATCTTCGTAATAACTTCGTATAGCATACATTATACGAAGTTATACGATCTTCGCGAGATAAGTGTCTATATTTTCTGTTCATCATTACCTATTTAAAATTTTATTATTTTAAATAGGTTTTGTTCTACTTACTTATAGTATTTTCAATGCAACAAGGAAAAGCAGAAGCGAAAGCGGAAGCAGTAAAGCTAGTTAATATTAAAATGCAAAAAGAAAAAATTACTATGGCAAAGAAAATGTTGGAAGAAGGTATTCCATTAGAGTCTGTTATAAAAATTACAGAATTATCTAAAGCAGATTTAGAAAAATAAAATAGCTGTAGATTTAAGTATTTTGATAAAGACTAAGAATCTTAAAATCTTGCCCTCGTAAAAAGAACTTTTCTGGCAATGTAATCTTTGCTACAAAATTTTTTACTGATTTACTTGATAAATATATTGTAGCTGTAGTATTACTCTGCTCGTCGTTATTTATACAATTTGCAAGTAACGTTACTATTTGTTCTAATTCTTCATCATTTTTAGGATAAAGCTGTAAGTCAAATTGCTGATTGTTGGTTGCATCCTCAATTGATGAAAAGCTTTTAGCAGTAATTTTAATACCGCCCTCATCTTTAATGATATCGCAATTAACAACTACTAAACTTTTAACGTCAAGTAAATGTACGTAATCTTTTAAAACCTCTTCGCTAAAAATACTTAACTCAAATATATTTTCAGGATCAGAAAGCACTAGGGTAACAAATCTACCTCTTGCTGACATACGAGAATCTTTCTTTTGTATTACACCAGCAATCATTACTCTATTACTACCATCAGGTATATTATTATGTAAATCAGCTGAGCTTAAGATATTCAAGCGATTGAATATTTCTTTGTATTCTGTTAGGGGGTGATTTGAAATAAATAACCCCATGGCCTCAAATTCATAAAAAGCTAAAGTATTTTTATCAGCGTAATCACTTGAAACTAATATTTCTTTACTTAAGCTAGAGACTTTAATTAAGCTAAATTGATTAGATGCCTGCTCTTCATGGTAAGAAACCGAATATGCAAGAAGCTTAGAAATACTTGAAAACAACTGCAATCTATTGTCATGTAATGCATCAAAACAACCAGCTTTAATTAAATTTTCAAGTAATTTGCTGTTTATAGCTTTTGGTGGCAACCTCTCAATAAAATCAACGATCGATTTAAAAGCACCTCTTGCCTTTCTTTCATCTGTGACTAACTTACCAAAATTCGGCGTAACTCCTTTTATAGCCCCAAGTGCAAACACTATAGAATGCTCTAAAATACTGAAATACCCATTAGAAACATTAATATTCGGTGCAATAATTTTTATATTATTATCTTTTGCTTCTTGCAGAAATAAATTAATTTTATCGTGATTATTTAGTTCAAGATTTAAGCACGCAACTACGAATTCTGCTGGATAATTAGCTTTGAGATATGCGGTTTGGTATGAAATAACCCCGTAAGCTGCGGCATGTGCCTTGTTAAAACCATAACCAGCAAATTTAGCAACAGTTGCGAAAATCGATTTAGCTTGAGTCTCAGAAATATTATTAGCTATTGCACCTTTAACAAAAATTTCTTCTTGTTGTTCCATCTCAGCTTTAATTTTCTTACCCATAGCTCTACGAAGCAAATCAGCAGCTCCTAGGGTATAACCAGCTAAAACTTGAGCAATTCGTTGTACTTGTTCTTGATATATTACTACTCCATAAGTTTCTTCTAAGATAGGCTTTAATAACTCATGCAAATAATCAGGCTGCTGCAATTTATGCTTACAAGCTATATAAGTTGGAATATTTTCCATAGGTCCAGGGCGATATAACGCACCAAGAGCGATCAAATCATGTATAGAATCAGGTTTAAGGCGTCTAAGTGCATCTTTCATCCCAACACTTTCAAACTGGAATACGCCGACTCCTTTACCTTTGCATAACATTTGATAAGTTTTTTCATCATCAAATGTCATATCGTTAAAATCTATTTCTATATTTTGTTCTTTTAACAATTTCTTACAATCGGTAATAACAGTTAGAGTTTGCAGCCCAAGAAAATCGAACTTAATTAAACCAGCAAGCTCGCAATATTTCATAGAATAACCAACTACTAGCATATCGGAGTTAGCATCTTTATAGACAGGCACTATATCAACTAAATCAGTACCAGCTATTACGATTCCTGCTGCATGTGTTGAGGAGTGGCGATGCAGCCCTTCAAGAATTAATGAGGTATCAAGTACCAGCTTAATTAATTCTAGCTCACCCTCTAAATTATATAATCCGTTACCTTTAGCAGCATTTGCAAGCTCTGGTACTTCTCGTATTGCCTGCTCAAGCGTAACGGGGTTTATTGCACTAAACGGTACTAATTCAGTTAGATAATCTGCAAATTTATATGGCAAGCTTAGTACTCGTGCGACATCCTTAATTACCGCCTTTGCCTGCATTTTACCAAAAGTTATAATTTGTCCTACTCTATTATTACCATATTTAGAGCGTACATAATTAATAACTTCTTCTCGTCTTTCCTGACAAAAATCAATATCAAAGTCAGGCATTGAAATACGATCTGGATTTAGAAATCTTTCAAATAATAGACCAAACTTAATAGGGTCAAGATCAGTGATAAGCAAGCTCCAAGCAACAACTGATCCTGCTCCTGAACCTCTGCCTGGTCCTACTAAAATACCTTGATTTTTACTCCATTTTATAAAGTCGGATACGATCAAAAAATAACCAGCAAAATTCATACTGCATATAATATTTAGCTCATAATCAAGACGAGCAAGATACTCAGTTTTAATATTTTTTTGGTGTTCTATGGAAATATGTTCAGATTTGAATTTTGTATCAAGTCTTGCAAGTAATCCGTCTTTTGCTTCTTTTCTAATTAGATCAGTTTCACTAATATCTTTAGTAGCAAAATTAGGAAGCATTGGAGGGTTTGTATGGGCAGCAAAATAACAACGTTGTGTTAAATTTACTGTATTTTCGATAGCACTAGGTAGATCGGCAAAAAGCTCTATCATTTCTTTTGCTGATCTGAAATAACAATTCTCACTAACTGTTTTACGATCAGGATATTCTTTAGTAACACCGGCAGAAATACATAATAATACATCATGTGCATCATGCATGCTTTTTTTGCTGAATAGTACTTTATTAGTAGCAACAAGAGGAATATTTAATTTTGATGCTATTTTAATATAATTATCTTCAATAAGCTGCTCTTCCGGTAGATCATGCCTCATAATTTCAAAGTAAAAACGATCTCCAAAAATTTCTTGCAAGTTTTGTGCAAATATTTCAGCTTGTTCTTCTTTATTGGAAAGCAAACACTTCCCTATAATACCCTCAGTATAACAACATAATGCTATTAACCCCTCTTGATATTCTTTTAAATCCTCAAAAGTAATATGGTTGCATATTTTTCGATCATTTTTAGTAAAGGTTATACTGGATAGTTTAAGCAAATTTTTATAGCCAGTTTCATCTTTAGCTATCAATAATATTTCTGCAAAAACGTTTGCTTCATATTGTATATTTAAAATAACTCCGTGAATAGGCTGCAAACCTTTTTTTATAGCATATAAAGCAAACTCTAGTGATCCAAATAAATTCTCCTTATCTGTTAAGCAAATAGCAGGCATTTTATAAGAAGAGGCAAGTTCTACTATTTTCTCAGTAGTTAATGCACTTGCTAAGAAAGAATAGGAGCTTTGCGTTCTTAAATGTATAAATTCAGTTTGCATTTTTAATTAGTGTTAAAGTGTATAAATCGTCATTGCGAGCGAGTGAAATGAGCGTGGCAATCTCATGAAATAATACGGGATAACAACTCCTGAGATTGCCGCGTCGTCTACGACTCCTCGCAATGACGTTGTTGGGGCTAAATCTTACTTCCTACTGTATAATATCTAAAGCCTATGCTCTCCATCTCATCAGCTTTTAAGATATTCCGTAGATCAATAATTATAGGTGATTTTACCAAGCTGTAAATTTTCTGCCAATCAAGTTCTTGAAATTCACTCCACTCAGTAGTAATAACTATAGCATCAGCAAAATCACAAGCTTTAATTGCGAAATCTAGATATAGCAAATTTTCATTTTTAAAAGTTTTTTGGGAATTTTCAAGACCCATAGGATCGAATGCCTTAACGTATGCACCTTTATCTAATAAATTTTTAATGATCTCAATTGCAGGGCTTGCTCTAACATCATCGGTACCTGCTTTGTATGTTAAGCCTAAAACAGCTATATTTTTACCTTTTAAATCTTCATCTAATAAAGTAGCTATCTTATCTATCATGAAATTTGGACGTTCTCTATTACTTGTAATCACTGCTTCAAGAATTTTAGAATCTATGTGATTATTCTTAATGATACTATTTAATGCTAAGATATCTTTTGGAAAACATGAGCCTCCAAAGCCAGGTCCAGCATTTAGAAAGGCTGTTCCAATTCTTTTATCAAGTCCTATGCCATTAGATAAATCTTTAATATTAGCACCAATTTTTTCGCATAAATTAGCCATCTCATTAATAAAAGCAATTTTAGTAGCTAAAAAACTATTTGAGCTATATTTAATAAGCTCTGCTGTAACTAAATCAGTTACTACTAACTCTGCTCCATTATCCGTTAAAGGCGTATAAATCTTTCGTAATATATGCTCTGATTCTTTATTATTTACACCAATCACGATACGATCAGGATATAAAAAATCTTCTACAGCATTTCCCTCGCGTAAAAATTCTGGATTTGATGCAATATTAAATGAGAAACCTTTTGCTTTTAAATAATCAATGATATTATTACAACTACTAGGCGGCACAGTTGATTTGATAACTATTAAACAATTTTTGTTTATATGTAGAGAAATTTTATCTATTGCCTCATAAACATAACTTAAATCGGCTTCGCCTGATTCTTTAGAGGGTGTACCGACCGTTATAAATACTGCCTCGGTATTTTTAAGCTCATCATTATAAAAGCTAGCAAACTTTAACCTTTCATGTTCCAAAGCTTGCATAAAATATTTATCAAGTTTAGCTTCATAAATTGGTAATATTTTCTTATTTAATTTAGAGATTTTGGTTTCATCATTATCAAGACAAGTAACATTATGCCCTAGGTAGCTCATCATAACACCTGAAACTAATCCCACATAGCCGCTACCAATAAATGTAATATTCATAATTTTTGATGATTTTTTCTAGATTATACTTTATATTTAACAAATATTACAAGTCTAAAACTTGCGTTATCTTTTAATCGATTTATAAACTCGAATGAATTTTCTCAAAAAAGCTTTTATTAGTATTTTTACAACTTTTGCTGCATTGTTTCTAGTTGCATATTTAATTTTTTATAGTGCAAATCATGGACATATGGATAAGCCTTTAAAAAGAGTAATTGAATTTTATTTAAGTAAAAATGATATCAAAGCTGTAATAAATGACTTAAGTTTTAAAGAAAATCACTTAATAATTAATAAAATTTCTTTATATCTTATAGATAATGCTGAAGGGGAAATTAATGACCTTGATGTTACTTTAAATTTCAAAAATTTATTTTCTAATTCATTAATAGAAGCATATTTTAATATAGCTCAATTTTCGGTAATATCAAATAATAAGGAAGAAATTATAAATACTCAAATAAATGGTAACTACTCTTTAAATATATTCCAAAGAAATATTTTAACTAATATAAACCTCACTTCAATAAAAAATGATATTTTAACCGATGAAAAAGGGGCAGGGCTGCCGCTGGGAAAAGCTATATGTGTTTATAAAACTAGCAATACAAAAAGTAACTCTAAAATAGCTGATTGTAAGCTGAATTTTGGTAACAAAGCCTCTTTAACTTTAAACAGTAAAGTAACTGATAAAAACATAGATGCAAATGCCAATATAGTAAATATTCCTCTGATAATTTACCAAACAGTAGAAAAAATTATTCCTAATAATCCTGTGATATCATATTTGCGAGAGCATATAAAACAAGGTCACATTCAAAACGGCGAATTAAGCATTAAACTAGATAGAAAATTTTTAAAAGAAAATATTTTAGAAGATGATAATTTAAAAGCAAATTTGCATATATCAAATTTTGAATATAAATATCATAAAGATTTACCTGCTTTAACTAAAGTTGATACTAATATAGTTATTTCAGGGGTAGAGATAAAATTCTTGATTAATGAGGCTTATAGCGGTAACAGTATACTATCTAATGGTATTATGACTTTTAAATGGGAAGGACCTCTTAAGTCACAATTTGTTTTTAATGCTACTGCTAAAGGTGAAATTAGTGATTTAGTTGATTTTATCCCAAATGACGCATATCAAAATATTAAAAATGAAGATATTGATTTGAAAGAAATTAAAGGAAATGCCAATTCAATAATAGAGATAATAATTCCTATAAATTCTGAAATCGATAATAGCTATAATGTTACTTCAACATTGACTGATATAAATTTTAATACTTTAAGCAATAATATATTGTTACAACAAGGTGAGGCAAAAGGTGTTTTTAAAGACAATCAATTAAATATTACTGGTAAGGGTAAAATCAATAACTATGTAAGTGATTTTACTTACGACCACGATATGGTAGACGAAAACAATACTTGTCTGCTTAAAATAAAAAGTAATATTACAGCAAATAATAAAATTTTTGGCATATTAAAATTAATGTCAGGTAGTGCTGTTTTAGATTTTGAGTATAAGAAACAAAATAACAATACAACTATTGATTTTAATTCTAACCTTGATAATTTAGAGTTTTATATAGATAAAGTAGCTATCCACAAACAGTTGCGTAAAAAAGCTAATTTAAATATTCATACTAAATTAAATGATAAAGGCTCAGATAAGAATATCGAATTTAATCTGTCAGGGGATGATAGTTTAAAAATTAATGGTAATATCTTAGCTAAGAAAGATATTTATAATATATCTCTGTCTTCTATTAATCATAAAAATACAAGATTAAGAGGAAAAATAACTATAGATAGTCATAATCTAAATACTGAAATTTATGGAAGTGTGTTAGATCTTTCAAACTCTAATATGATGGAGTTTTTACAAAAAGATGGTGATTCCACACGTAATGTAATGTTAAAAACTAACATATATAAAATTCTATTAAAAGATAATGTAATTTTAGATAACTTTGATTTAGCAATTAAATGTGATAAAGTACGCTGCTTTTCTGGTTCTCTAAATAGTAATATTTCCAATAATGGAAAAGTGAGAATGTCTCTTACTGCACAAGAAAGCTATGAACAATGGTTAATTGAATCAGATAATGCAGGAGCATTACTTAAAGGACTTGGGATGTATAGTTCTATGCAAGACGGTTATGCTAAAATTAACCTGAATACTAGAAGATATAAAGTTAAAAAAGGCGATATAATACCAATATTAGATTGTAAATTCTATATAACACGTTTTGCCTTAACCGATACTCCTTTTTTAACAAGATTAGTTTCTTTCGTTTCAATACCTGGTCTTCTTAGCTCGATAACCAATAATAAGAATATTTCATTTGAAGATATGAACGGTAATTTTAGTTATCAAGGAAACGTAATTACATTATCCGGTGCAGAAGCACATGGACCATTTTTTGACTTTACTATGAAAGGTAATATTGATACCAACCAAAAATTAATTCAAATTAAAGGTAACGTTATCCCATCATTTTTCTTCATTAGTAGTATTGTAACTAAAATACCGGTAGTAGGTAAGATATTTTCTAAAGTCGCCCCCTACTCTTTAAAAATACAATATAAATAATATGTTATTGATAAAGCAAATAAGTGTAGATAAGATGTATTTACTTGGAATTTTGCTCTTAGGTATGATTTCCGGTCTAACATTTAATTTAATTTTTTTTACTGTTCCATACCAATTATCTGAAGCAAAATATACAACCGATATAATAGGTTCAATATCGCTTGCTGCTTTTCCTTATTGCGTAAAAGTTATATGGTCTCCTTTTATCGATAAATATTCTATCCCTTTTTTATGTTCTAAATTTGGAGCTAGGCGTGGCTGGGCAATAGCATCACAGCTATGTTTAAGCCTTGCAATAACCGGTTTTTCGAGCTTTAACCCTTGTCATAATATATATATTACTGCAATTATATTATTTATTATATCTTTTTGTGCGGCTACTCAGGATATCGTACTTGATGCATACCGCATTGAGAGACCTACTTCAAAAAAAGAACTCTCTTTAGCGTTTACTTTCGGCAGTATAGGATTCCGCCTTGGGATGTTACTCGGTAGCGTCGGTGCTTTATATATATCGGTTATTTTTGATTGGAGTACTGTTTATAAATTAGCTATTTACATTACTCTTCTTGGACCTATAATTATTTTATGCATTAAAGAACCAAAGCCGAAACAACAATCTCATAGAACAAAAGATTTAATAAATTTAAAACAATATTTTGAAGTTATTAAAAGTAGTATTATATCCTTAAAAACCGAACAGCGACATTTATTGTTAATTATGCTGTTTGTTTTTCTATATAAAGCCGCTGATTCTATACCTATGGCTATGAGCTCACCTTTGCTTTTAGGTTTAAATTTCGCAACTCACGAAATAGCCTTTATTTACAAGGCTTACGGATTGCTTATCATGATAGTAGGAGGAGCGTTAGGCGGAATTTTATCAACAAAAATCGGTATATTACGTAGCGTTTTAATAGGCGGCATTATTCAATTACTTTCACCTCTTATGTTCATGATCCTTGCTGTTATTGGATATGATATAAAAACTTTCATACTAACTATTACCATGCAGAATTTCTGTGCAGGTCTTGCCGGAACAATTATCTCGATATATTTCGCTAGCCTTTGTAATAGTGAATTTGTGGCTACTCAATATTCTATTGTGGCATCTTTTAGCTCGGTTAGTCGTATTGTTTTAGCTGCTCTTGGTGGCATTTGTGCAAAATATCTTCCTTGGTCTTTATTCTTTTTTTGCAATACTTTATTTAGTAT
The DNA here is from genome assembly GCA_020404485.1 of Rickettsia endosymbiont of Diachasma alloeum. Lineage (GTDB taxonomy): Bacteria > Pseudomonadota > Alphaproteobacteria > Rickettsiales > Rickettsiaceae > Rickettsia. Next base: position 9,145 of record DYDT01000039.1, read on the forward strand.
GTTATTTATACTGGTCTTCTTTAAAGTATATGGTAAGAAAATATAATGTTATTACATGGATCGAAAAAGGATCGAAAAATATCTTTAGTGTCATCCCGTTGCTTGTCCACGGGATGTAATATAAAATAATTATGAAATTATATTCTTTTCAAGAACATTTATCAGAGCTTAAAGTAAGATTATCCAGAATATTTATTATTTTTATAATTGCATTTGCTATTTGCTATTATTTTAGTGATAATATTTATAGTTTCTTATTAGAACCGCTTGCTAAACTAAGTAAGGATAATTTACGAAATATAATTTATACTGGACTTACTGAAGCATTCTTTACTTATATTAAGCTTGCAGCTTTTGCAGCTTTCGCTATTATTATACCAGTAATTGCTTTAGAATGTTACTTATTCGTTAGTCCTGGATTATACTATCATGAGAAAAAAATTATTGCGTTTATTCTTTTTATATCGCCTATTTTATTCTGGTGTGGTAGTATTTTCGTTTTTTATTTCGTAATGCCAAAAGCTTGGAATTTTTTCCTTAGTTTTGAAAAGCGTGATTTAATAGTACCGATAGTTTTAGAGGCTAGGATTAGTGAATATTTAAATCTAGTTATTCATCTAATTATAGCTTTTGGTGTTGCCTTTCAACTTCCAGTTGTTTTAATAATATTAAATACATTAAAAATAATTACAATAGAAACTCTTAAGGAAAAAAGACGTTTTGCGATAGTTATTAACTTTATTATTGCAGGAATATTAACTCCTCCAGATATATTAAGCCAGTTTGCTCTTGCAATACCGCTGCTTTTATTATATGAAATTTCAATAATAATATGTAATTATATAGAAAAAACCGAGGTCATAAATGCTAAATATTAAATGGATTAGAGAAAATCAAGAATTATTCGATGACAAGCTTAGGCAGAGATTTATTGAACCTATGGCAAAAAGAATCGAAGAGCTTGATGGTAAAAAAAGAAAAATCACTAATCTAATGCAAGAATTTCAGCACGCACGTAAAGTAAAGTCGAAAATTTTAGGTAACATGAATACTAAAAGCGGCGAGGAATTTGAGGTATTACAAAGAGATGTTAAGGACATCAATGAAAAACTAGAAGAGCTCGAACAAGATTTAAACAATAATAATGAGCTAAACGAGCTATTAAATACTCTTCCTAATATTCCTGATGAAGAAGTACCATATGGTATTGATGAAAGTATGAATAAATTAATTCGTACTTACGGAGAAGTAGACCTTAATGCTCTAAATAAAAAGCAGCATTTTGAACTAGGTGTAAAACTAGACCTAATGGATTTTGAGCAGACGGCAAAAATTTCAGGTGCTAGATTCGTAACATTAAAAGGTGATTTAGCAAAATTAGAACGTGCTTTAGCCAATTTCATGCTTGATATTCATACTGGAGAGTTCGGTTTTCTTGAAGTGTCACCTCCAGTGCTAGTTCGAGATAATGCTATGTATAATTCGGGGCAGCTGCCTAAATTTGCGGATGAATCTTTTGCAACTATAAACGGTTACAGGCTAATTCCAACCGCAGAAGTGTCACTAGTGAACATGGTTGCCGATACTATTATTCCTCGTGAAAAATTACCTATGCGACTTGTTGCTTATACACCATGCTTTAGATCAGAAGCAGGTAGCAGCGGTAGAGATACTAGAGGTATGATTAGATTGCATCAGTTCGGTAAAGTAGAGCTTGTATCTATTACAACACCGGAAGAGTCAAAAAATGAGCATGAATATATGACTAATGCTTCAGAAACTATCTTACAAAAACTGGAATTACCTTATCGTACTATGCTACTTTGTACGGGTGATATGGGTTTTGCATCACAAAAAACTTATGATATAGAAGTGTGGCTTCCAGGGCAAAAACAATATCGTGAAATTGCTAGCTGTTCTAATTGTGGTGATTTTCAAGCACGTAGAATGAAAGCAAGATATAAAGAATTTGGTAATCATGATACTACTTTAGTTCATACTTTAAATGCTTCTGGCTTACCAATTGGTAGAACTATGGTTGCAATTTTAGAAAATTATCAAAATGAAGATGGTTCAATAACCGTACCGGATGTTCTGGTAAATTACATGGGAGGGTTACAAAAAATCACTGCATATAAAGAATAATCATTTATTAAACGTAAATAATTAGGTAAAGTTTTGTAATAATGTTTATTACATGATAAAGTTTTGCAGTAGTGTTTGCGATTATAGCTTGTTGTTAGACTGTGACTGGTCATTACATGGCTCGTTTTTCCCGTCATTGCGAGCGACTAAAAGGAGCGTGGCAATCTCATGAAACAGTATATGGTTTCTGATATTGCTTCGTCGAAACTTTCAGTTTCTTCTCGCAATGACGGCTCTCAACCCATGCAACAAAGCCTTCAAGGGATGACAACAAATTAATTTAAATTAAGGTTATTTGTGTTTAGTGGTCTACGAAAGTTTGATAAGGATATATATAATTATAATGCTCCGAATTTTATACCTATAGCATGTCACTATAATAAGCATACTTTGCTTACTAAAGATGGTAAGTTACTACAAATTATTAAAATTTATGGTATTAGTTCAGAAAAAATTAGTGATAACATACAAAATTTACGTGAAATAATTAGAGCTTCTGTAAAAAAGCATACAAATAGTTATGATTTTGCTTTTTGGATGCATACAGTAAGAGAAAGACAAAATTTAGACGATCCTATTCCTTATAAAAAATTATTACCTGCTAATATTCATGCATTATGGCAGAGAAAAAATCACTGGAATGATAAATTTGTTAATACTTTATATATTTCCGTAGTACATGATTCTGCTAAGATTAAAATTAAAAATTTTGGTTCTTTGATAAATTCTTTATCAACTAAATTAATCGTAGACTTTGAAAATAAATATTTAGAGTCTGCCTTGCAGAAGCTAGAAAGTCTTGCTAATAATATTTTGAATGACTTAAGTGAGTTTGATGCAGAAAAGCTTGGTATAACATTTGAAAACGAAAACACATTTTCTGCACCTTTATTTTTATATAACCGAATAGCTAATATTAACGATAGCGATTGTTTAGTACCTATAATAGATTTATCAAGTGCAATAGGTAGAAGTACTTACACGATTAGTGGCGATAAAATGGTAGTTACGAATCAGGAACAAAATAAAAAATTTATTTCCTTACTATCTATCAAAGAATATCAAGAATCTCCGTCTGAAGCTCTTGATAAGTTTTTACAGCTACCACTTGAATTAATAATAACCGAGATATTTTATTTTGTTGATAAAAAAGCAGTCACTTCCGCTTTAAAGGGGCAGGATTACATTTTAAAAATTACTAATGATGATAACTTAATTGAGCATAAGGGTATAAAAAGATTTAATGATAATAAATCTCCTTTTGAATTTTGTAATCAACAAATTTCAATTGCTGTTATAGAAGAAGATGAAGATAAACTTACTGCTTCTGTTGCAAAAGCTGCAAGAGAGCTTTTTAAACTTGGTATTGTTCATGTAAAGGAAGACCTTAATATAGAACAAACATTCTGGGCACAATTACCTGCTAATTTTGCTTTCATAAGAAGAATGTCACCTTTATTGTCAGATCATGTAGCATCTCTTGCTGCTCTGCACAATTCACCTTTAGGTAGCAAATATACTTCTTGGGGACGAGCATTAACACTACTTAGAACAGAAAGAGGTACTCCTTATTTTATGAATTTTCATGATAAAACTGGTAGGGGTAATACTTGTATTTTTGGTACAGAAAAAACTGGTAAAACAGTATTATTAAATTTTCTGGTGTCAGAATCAACTAAGTATGATCCGACAATAATTTATATCTCTAACAGCGATGATTCTAAGATTTTTATTGAAGCATTAGAGGGTACATGGTTAGAAATTGATAAACAAATTATCAATCCATTTTTAGTAGATGATACAGAAAAATCGCAAGCTTTCATTTTAGAATTTTTAAAAATGTTAAGTAGTCATTATATTTCACCGCTTAATGAAGTAGAGCTAACTTTTTTAGAGAAACTTAAGAGTAAAATTTTATCAATTGATAAGGAAAAGCGAATTTTTTCTGACATCTTAAAATGGGAAGATTTTAAAGAAGAGGGTGGCAGTACAATATTAGATAAATTAAAAGGTTTCACAGAGGGACAATTATATAGCGGTTTATTTGACCAATCAGTTTTTAATATTAATGAAAGCAATATTGTCGGTCTTAATTTATATAAGCTTTCAGATGAGCCTTTTGCTAAGCAATTCTATCCAAGTGAAAGAAAATATTTAGAACAATTTAATAATAACTTAAAAAAACACCAAAACGTTTGTGCTAGCGTAGTTTATGCACTTACTTACCATTTAAGCTTAGTAGGTACTAAACCTAAAATATTTGCTGCAGATAGTTTTGATAAACTCTATAAACCTGAAATTTATAGTGATAATATAAACTTAATTTTTAATAATTTATCTGAAAGTAATGGTGTTTTTGTAGGTAATTTTAATTTTATTTACCTTAAGGCATACCCAAAATATACTTTAAAAGCATGGCTTGAGTTAATTAATACTAAAATTAATTTACCGTCTGATGTGAAAATCGAAGATCTAGACGAGATTTTAGGTTTAACAGACTCAGAAATACGTAAGTTATCACAATTAATACTTACCAGTAGAATGTTTTTAATTAATAAAGATAACGAATCTATAGCTTTAGAATTAAGTATAGCAGCATTAACTGGAGTTGTGCGTATTTTATCAAGCAAAAAGGAAGAAATGGCTATCTATAAAGAAGTGCTAGAAAAATATCAAGGACCACCAGATAATTGGATTAATTATTTATACGATGCATTAAAGGTAGACTAGTCTACCTTTGATATTTCAAGATTTGGTAAGCCAAATTTCGGGATTCGCCTGTGTTCACGTAGTTATCTACGCTCCGCAGGCTCACCGCTTATTTGACCTCCAAATCTTAAAATATCTGCGGTATATGACTACTATGTAACAATATATAACAACTATTTTATAACAATTACTCAAAGTGTTGAAAAAATATTTATTATTTTTTTTATTTTTATTTTGCTCAATTAATACACATGCCAGTATTTGGGGTACTATAGGTGGTTGTCTTAGTGATCCTTGTAATTGTGGGCAAAGTGAAAGAACAGAAACTTGGAATAAAGGTCCGAATGAAATAACAAAGACATTTAAAACTGGTGCAAATTGTCTTCCTTGGAATAAAAGTGATGGTCGTGGTACGGATAATTGCTTATTACAATTTGATTATCCGGGTAGATTTACACCTTTTGTATTAAATAGATGTGCTCAAGAGTCACCAGACAGTAGTTATTTTACTCCTAAAATAACTATTAGAATTCAAAGCTGTAATGCTGCTGCTTGTTGGTCTCAGAACGCTAATTTAAATTGGGATGGACAATGCGTATTATGGCCAACTGGTTATGGTTTACCGCTAACTAGAGTTTGTGCCAGAATTGCAGTGCCGGAAATGCCACCTCCTCCTGGAATAAATTCTAATCCTTCTCCTGCTGATCCTGGCTATACTGCAGGATTTCATCTTAATAAAGTTGGTTTTACCGATAGTGACGATACTATAGTTGGGGTAGACGGACAAATACTTACTATTTCTTCCCCTAAGCTTTGTGCATATAGTGATCCAGGTCTTGTAAATCTTGTGTCAGATTCAGGGGCACATACTGATGCTCTGGATTGGAATCCTAATAGTCAACCACTACATGAAACTACTAAGCTTAGTCCAATTGCACAAGTATTAAAATTTTTAGTTACTACACTCAGCGGAGGAAATATACCAAAATTACTAGGTACACTGCTTGGTATGATAAGCCAAGATTCAGAAATAATAAAAGTACTCCAAACTATACTTAATGCCATAGGTGCCTTATTTAATTTCTTCCCTAATGCTGTAATAATACCAATTATTGAAGCTTCTGGGTCTTTAAACGGTTCTGTAGATGACTATTCTTTTGGCTGTGTACAATTACCTTTAGGTCCTTACCCGCCACCATTTTGTAAAAATTTAAATGAGCTTAGTGTTCCTGCGGTCATTAATAATGTGTGTAGTGTTAAAAATCCTGATGGAAAAACTTTTAATCAATCTTCAGCTGTCCCGCCTTGTGTAGTGTCAAATGTTAGAAATAATATTATTAATAATACAGTGCGTGTCAGTTTTAATAATCTTATACCTCTTTGTACTGGTACCAATCCTGATCTTACTACTTGCGTAGAAATAAATGGACCATTTACTTCGGCAAGTGGTGCTCACACAGCTACTGCTTATACAGATTTTATTAAACCTTGTAGTAGCTCTTCAAATGGTGCTCCTTGCATTAATACAAATATAAAATTACCTTGCGATGTTGCTGCTAATGGTTGTAATCAAGGTTTTAGAATAGTGTATTCGCAGGTTATGGGTAGCCTTGAAACTCCTAGTGATTATTTTATAAGTGATATACCTGATTGTGGTACTAAAGAAGCAGATAACTCAACTTCTTGTCAAAAAATATGGGGAGCTAATATTGGTCAGTTTGTTGATGTAAGCGTACAATTTCCTGAAGTACAAGTTCAAGATAATTTAATGCTAATACAGCCAAGCTTTACTTTAAATGATAATAACAATAAATCCCGAATCCTTTATGTTTCTATCAGTAATACTAAAACAGATACACAAGATCCAGCAGATATATGTGTATTTGAATCGAGTAGTTTAGCAGGATGCGTGCCTAGAGTAAGTGATTCATACAGTTTAGCTACTTACGAATGTGAAAAACAATATTCGGGAATTACTTGCCCAAGCAATACTTATTATACTCCACAATTTGTTGCTTCTATGCAAGTAAAAGATGATAAAGGTGATATTATAGATCAAACTAGTACACTTGTGACGCCATTATCATATGCTGCTGATCCTAATTCTACTGCTACAGAAAGTGTAGTAAAGCTTGCTGGTTATAATTATAGTGCTTCTGTTGCATTTATCCCTAAAGATCCACCAAAATATCCAGATGATAAATATATTGCTATGCCATTTTCAGGTCCTAATGCATTAAATCAAATAACAATTTACGGCGTATATAAAGATAATATACCGCCTTATGACAATAGTGGAAATCCAAATCCAAATGCAATTTATTTAAAATATTTGGAATATATAAATGGTAAATATGTGCAAGGTGGAACGCATACCTGCTTAATGCCGAAGAATTTCCAGCATTGTAGTCCTGTACCGCCACCACCGTCAACAACACCTAGTAATCCTAATAATAATCAACAAATAAATTGTGTGCTTGCCAAATTAGATCAGCCAAATACTGTAGATTGTAGCGTATTTAAAAGTAAAGTTGCTAGTTATGCAAACCTTGGTTTATGTGAGAGCACAAGCGGTTGTTCTCAAGTAGAATTTTTATCAGGTGCAGGAAAAGGTATTACTATTTATAGCTGTGCTAACAACAGTAATTGTTATGTTAATAATGATAACCCTAATACTCCTGTATGCGTCTTAACTACAGACTATTTAAATAGGATAAGTCCTGCATCTAATTTAGGTTCTATATTAGATGCTACTCAATATTATAAAGTTATATTTGACTCTAATAGTAACCCAACATATGATGTTAAGGTTTCAGATGTAAGAGATAAAACTTGGCGAGAATTAAATCTATGTTCGCCTATTTTAGCTCCTGTTTGTTCGGCAATTACTTCTCCACAACCTGCTGATGGTAATGCATTGTGGGGTGAAACAGATATAGGAGAGTTAAGAGTAGGTACATGTCCACCTAATTGGGTAGAAATAGATCCATCTTTAGATCCATATCCAAATCTGGAACCAAAAGGAACAAGCCTTAAGCGTTATTGTTTATCAAATTTTGATAAAAAAACTATTGAATTTGAACCTTTAAAACAAAATATTGGTTGTAGAGAATCAAAAGGACTACCTATAGAAATTATTGAAAACAATTTTCCTACAGAATTAGTCAATACTCCTTATGATCCTACTACAAAAACTGGTGATTTTATTTTAAATGTAATACCAACTTGGAGCTCACAATGGAATGTTATGGCGTTCCCTCATGACTCTAGAACTTTTATAGATGCATCAAATGAACCAGATGGTAGTAAATTATTTACCATAACATTTAAAGTAACTTTAGATGCTATTATGGCTGATATCGATTATTTTAAAATTCTAGATTTATGGTATGATGATTGTACACTTGTATATGTTAATAATACAAAAGTTCTTAGTGCACCTATAGCTTCTCAAGATTCTTTGGATCAAAAAGCTTATTGTAACAATGGTAATGATCTAGGTATGGCGTTACAAGCTAAAAATTTACCACTTGATATCAAGCCTTATTTAAAACAAGGAGAAAATACTATAAAATTCCAGCTAAGAGTTATGTATGGTGGAGGATTATATTATCATATGCAATATAAAATGCTGAGATAAGTTATGAGCTGGATTATTTTTTACACCATAATTTTTACTTTATTAGTACTTGATTTAGGGGTTATATATAAAAAAAATGAAGTAATGAGCTTTAAACAAAGCTTATTTTTCAGTCTTTTCTATTTTACAATATCCTGTTTATTTGGCATTTATGTTTATTATAATATGGGAGCAGATAGTAGCCGTGAATATTATACTTGCTTTCTAATTGAAAAGGCTATGTCGCTTGATAATATCTTTGTTATATCAATTATCTTCCAATTTTTTACGATTCCACAAAAATATCAACATCGTGTTTTATTCTTTGGCATAATTGGCGTAATAGCTTTTAGAGCTGTAATGATTTATGGCGGGATTATGCTTATAAATAAATTCTCTTGGTTGTTATATATTTTTGCCGTGATACTTATTGTTACGGGCGTAAAAACTTTTTATATCTCTCACAAAACCTTTGATATACAGAATTCTTATATTTATAAGTCAATAATAAAATATCTAAATGTTACCCCTAACCTTGAGGGTGATAAATTCTTTGTTACGCGTAACAAAAAAACTATATGTGTTACTCCTCTTTTCATATCATTAATATTAATAGAAGCAATAGATTTAGTCTTTACTATAGATAGTATACCAGCAATATTTGCTATTACTAATGATGCCTATATTATTTACACCTCAAATATTTTTGCTATTTTAGGGCTTAGAGCTTTATTTTTCTGTCTTGTAGAAATTGTTGAACGATTTAGCTATATCAAATATTCCTTAGCTTTAATTTTAATATTTATCGGGATTAAAATATTTATTCATCATTATATAGCTATTCCAGCTTACATTTCTTTAACTGTTACCATTACTTTATTGCTATTGGGCATATTTGCTTCTGTAATTAGAAAAAATATAGTTGACCGCCAATAGGCTAAAGATATAATATCCTTAAAAATTTTTCCAAGATAAATATAATGATCAAATTATTACAATTATTTACTGTTGCTTTATCCATTTTTATTACTAATACTGTTTTTGCCGAAGATAATATAAACAATTTTTGCCGAAGATAATATAAACAATGAAACCGGTTTTTATATAGGAGGGGAAGGCGGTGTAGTCTAATACCGAAATTATTTTAAAAAGGGCAGGTATGTATAGCGGAAAAATAGGTTATACGATTTATCCGCAAATATCTGTTGAATTCTCGGCAACTTATCAACCTAAATATCGCTTACATTACGTATTACCACCGCAAAATTTGAGCAATGGCTTAACTATACCTAAAACTCCTGGGAATACTAAAGTATTTTCGAACATATATATGTTAAATCTTATTTATGATTTAGAAGAGATGAATGGTATCACTCCCTTTGTAATAATAGGTGGTGGTATAGCTCAGGTAAAAGTCAAACCTACATCTTCAAAATGGAATGTTATAAATAGCGATTATTTTAAAGTAAGAAAAACACATAAGAATTGTGTTGTTTGGCAAGCAGGACTCGGAGTTTCAAAGTCTCTTTCTTCAAATTATAATGGACTGAAGAATCAAGACAAAATATTTGCCCAAAATGCTTGGTAATTATCGTAATAACTTCGTATAGCATACATTATACGAAGTTATACGAGGAAAAAAGACGTTTTGCGATAGTTATTAACTTTATTATTGCAGGAATATTATCTCCTCCAGATATATTAAGCCAGTTTGCTTTTGCAATACCGCTGCTTTTATTATATGAA
>DYDT01000040.1 GCA_020404485.1 Rickettsia endosymbiont of Diachasma alloeum
AGATATTTTGCAACTTCTATAGTCCCTCTTTCAACTCCTCCCGACACTAGAGCAGGAACTACTTGCAAAATAGTATATTTATTGTATCGTTTACTTGAATTTAATGAAGGCATATAATTTCATCTGTTTAAATAATTATTTAAAATGCACAAGCTTTATACTAGAACACAAGACAAATTTGTTGTCTATAATAATTATAGAATTGTTAATACAAATATTCCACCTATAATTTTTTTACACGGCTTAATGTCAGGTATGCATTCATCTAAAGCTCTCTATTTAATAGATTATTGTAAAAAAAACAATTATAATTTTACTATTTTTGATAATTTTGGTCACGGTCATGCTACAGGACAATTTACAGATCAAACTATTAGTAGTTGGTTAGAAGGAGTAGCTCTAGTTTTAGATGAATTAATTGATGATCAAGCCATAATAGTCGGCTCAAGCATGGGAGGATGGCTTGCATTTCTTGCAGCTTTAAAGTTTCCAAATAAAGTTAAAGGACTTATCTGTTTAGCCCCTGCAGCTGATTTTACAGAAGATATTTGGCACAATCTATTGCCGGAAGATCAATCTAGAATGCAAAAAGAAAGTGTGTTAGAAATATTAGGTAGAAGTTGTGAATATAGATACCCTATTAGCTATAAATTAATCGAAGATGCAAAAAAGCATTTACTATTGACAAAGAACGAAATTGATATAAATATTCCGGTGCATTTAATCCATGGTATGTTAGATGAAGATGTGCCTTATGAAATTTCTCTTAAACTATTAGACAAAATAACAAGCAAACAAATGGTACTGAAATTAATTAAAGATGGAAAACATAACCTATCTAGAGAAGAGGACTTAAAGGTTATGACAAATTCTTTAGAGGAAATAATAAATAATATAAAAAACGAAAAATATGTTTAGCAAAATAAATAAAATCCATGATTTTAAAGAAGTTATAGAAGCAATAGAAAAAGCTGATGAAACTTATCTAGTACTTTTTGATGTTGATGAAGTAATAGTGATGAATTCAGATGAATCTAGATTAACGCATGATTATCGCAAAGTATTAGTAAATGATATCGAAAAAAGACTCACGATAGAGCAATGTAAATTATTGATGAGTGTAGTTTTAAAAGACCGCAAAGCTAGGTTTGTGAATAATGATATTTTAACCATATTTGTTTACTTAAAGAAAAAAAATATTCCAGCGATGGGACTTACAAAACTTCCTACCGGTAAATTTGGTATAATTGAGGATATGATAAAATGGAGAAAACAAGAATTAACTTCATTGAAAGTGAATCTTCAAGAATTATCACCTTTAAATGATGAGATCATAATAAAAGATTTTAATGCTGGTTATGGTGATCCTATTTTAAAAGATGGAATAATTTATACCGCAGAATATGATAAGGGAGCGGTGCTTGAATATGTGTTGCAAAAAACAAATTATTCTCCAAAATCAATAATATTCATAGATGATATAGAAGAAAATTTATTATCATTACAAAAGATATGTAGTAAACTAAAAATTAATTACCAAGGATTTGAGTTTATGGGCTCCGCAATCGTCTCTGAACCTGATCTTAATGAACAACTAGAAAAAATTAGATTTGAGGTTCTAGAAAAAGAATATAAATGGTTAACGGATGAGGAGCTAAAAAAGCTAAAAAAATAATTTATGTCTACAAAATTTATCGGTTTTTTTATCTTGTTGATTTCACTTTCTACTATTGCAAGTAAAAAAATAGAAGAAAAAATAATAGGTGTAAAAGTTGCTAAAGCCCATATAGCAGAACTTTATGAAGTTTTTAATATCGTAGGGCGATGCCAAAACAATAATAGCCGTGACTATTATGCTAATGCTGCTGGTACTGTTGAAAAAGTTTCAGCTATGCAAGGACAAATAGTAAAAAAAGATGATATATTATTAGTTATAGATAAAGATGTAGCGGACACTACTAAATCAAAAGCTGCAGCTTTACTAAATACTAAACAAGACGAATATGACAGAAAAAATGCTTTACTTGCAAAAAAATATGTAAGTAGTCAAGAATATAAGAAATCGAAAAGTGATCTTGCAGAGGCAAAATTTAATTATACGATGGCTCTTAAAACCTATAATGACATGATAATTACCGCACCTTTTAATGGTAAAATAGGTATGATAAAGCCTATGGTTGGTGATGAAGTAATAATAGGTGACTATCTTTTTAGTATTACAGGAGCTGATAAATCACAAAGTGTTTTTATTGAATTACCAGAATCTTTAAGTGGCAAGGTCTTTGCCGGCACAAAAGCAATAGTTAATGGCACAATCCATAGTGAGGTTTTTGCTATCTCACACTATTTATCAAATAATGGTACTATAACCGCTAAAATTGCCTTAACAAATAATACAAATATCTTACATAATAGCTATGTGGATGTTAAATTGATAATCAACCCACATGAAAATTTAGCTGTACCAGAAAAATCTATACAACATAATAATCAAGGCAATTTTGTCTATAAAATAGATGATGATACAGCAAAACAACTATATGTAAAAACTGGTTTACGAACCAACGGCTTAATCGAAATTACTTCTGATAACATCAAAGACAGCGATATAATCGTTACAGAGGGCATGCCCCAAATAAGCGATGGTGCAAAAGTAAAAATACTGGAAGAATAAGTTAAAATTTTCTATGTTTTTCAAACAATCTTTTTATTTTAGATATAGTTGCACGCATCCCATCATATTTTATAGAATAAATAGCTAACCTGAGTAAACTTGGTATAATAGAAAAACCTAGTGCTATTTTTTTCATACCAATAGAGCCGTTCTTTGTAACATTAACATCTTCTTTTAATGATTTTAATTTTATTATAGCTTTTGATAATAAACCAACAGTTAGGGAACTATATTTACTTAAATAAGGATGACTAATAATATAAGATGCTGTGTTTATTAAACTTTCTGCATGTTTTCTAGGATTTGACAAAGTATTAGTACTAGTTATTCTTACTTGTGACAATTCTTTATCAATACCACCTATCAGATTCTTACTTGCAATAGAAATCCATACACAAAAATCTTCACCATTTCTAATATTTTCAGGAAATAAATTTTGTTTAAATACAGAAGTTTTAGCCATAACTGTCGGTACTACTATTGGACAGTAATTAATAATTTTGGGAAAGCATTGTCCAGAAAAAGTACCTGAATCCTCAAAAGAAAGATATTTTAGTTGCTCATCTACTTTTTGATAAGAAGTATGAGAAAATGATAAATCATTTTCTGCCATGTACCTTAACTGAGTTTCTATTTTGTCTGGCATAAATAAATCATCAGAATCAAGAAAAGCAATATATTCTCCGGTAGCTTTTTTAATTCCAAAATTACGAGCTGAACTAACGCCTTTATTTTCTCTGCAAAAATATTTTATTCTCTTATCTTTTCTACATTTTTCAATCAATTTTGATACATCATCAGTTGATCCATCATCTATTACTAATACTTCAAAATTTTGATGAGTTTGAGCAAGTACGCTTTCTATAGCCTCTATAGTCCAATCTATTCTATTATATACTGGAATAATAACACTAACTTTAGTATTATTTAAATATTTATTTGCCATCTCTAAGGCTAATTGTTCTGATTTTCTATAAGGGGTATAACCTTTTAAAAAGGCTACAAAATCAAATAAAAATACCGTTATAGAACCGCCGCCCATTTCTAGCATTTCTTCTTGTGTTAACTCTTTCAAAAATCTTGACCACAATTCTTCACATTCTTCTAAATTGTTAGGAACAACACGACTACTTTGTGTTGAATGTTGACGACATTTTACAAGAATCTGAGAATCGCAATGAATTTTTGCTACCCGAAAAATCTTAAAAAACAAATCATAATCTTGAGTATGCTTTAGAGATTCATTAAATAATCCAACTTTTTGAAAATATATAGCTGGTATTAATAAAGTGCAACCATATGCTAACCCACGTAAAAGAGTAAATAATGGTATATCTAATTTTTCTTTTGGATATTTATCATCAGGTTTTATAAAACGTAAAGAACGGGATTTTTCATCAATTAACTCATAACCGCCATAAATTATAGTATCTTTGTTATCTAATTTATTTAATATATTAATTTGATGTTCAATTTTACCAGGATAATATAGATCATCATGACTAAGCCATGAAAAATATTCCCCTTTCATATTTTTTATGCCAACATTTAAAGCTGAACCACATCCACCATTCTCTTTGAAAAAATAACGTATCTGATCACCATATGATAAAGCGATTTCTTCCGTTTTCCTATTATCTTTTGAGCCGTCATTAACAACTATAACTTCGATATTTTTATATGTTTGAGCTAAAGCACTATCTATTGATTCTTTTAAATAGTTAGCACCGTTATATACGGGGATAATAATCGAAACTAGTGGGGAATATATATTTTGTCTCATCCGACTAATTTTTTAGAATGAGGAATTAGTCTAATTAACATGCTAACCAATAAACTAATTATGAAAGTAGCAATACTCAAAATCAAACCATCAACTACTGGATAAATCATTATATCATTACTAAAGAAATTGGATGTTAAATATTGTAGTCTATCTAATATCCACACATGCACAAAGAAAATAAGAAAACAATTTTCAGAAATGCATTTTAATAATTTATTATATTGAGCAGGTATATTAATATTTTGCAATGCTAAAAACATCCCTACAGCTGCTATAACAACATTCGGGGATAAATACCAATAAGCCGTCTCATCAGCATTACCAGAATTTATATTTAAAATCCAGGTTATAACAAACGTAACACTACTTCCTAGCAAGGATAAAATTAACCAATAATATCTAGGAAGCTTTAACCCAATATTTTTTCTTATTAAATAAGATCCTAAAACCGCATAACCAGAATAATTAAGAAAATTATTAATTACCATCCAATTTATTATTGACAATACATAATAGTAATTAATTGCGAACCATAATATTAGAAAATAACAAACAAATTTTGTATTTTTAAGCATTTCATTAACAATTAACGAAAGAATTGGCAATAGTAAATAAACTCCTAGCATGTAATAAACAAAAACTAGATGATACATTGCAGGTTCACGAAAAATACTTTCTAATACGGGAAAAATATTAAATATTTCGTTATTATTATATAAAATCCAATATTTATATAGGATGCTCCAAAATATTAAGGGAATTAATAACCTTTTTGTTTTAGACCATAGTTTTTCTATCGGTACATTATCTTTAATTGCTAAAAAACCCGAAATTATTATAAATAAAGGAACAGCTACCCTACAAAACGAATCTATAAGATTAGATAAAATAAAACTTTTAGAAAAAGGGATAGATGAATATTTGTAGAATAATGGAGATATAGAATGAAGTAATATCACCATAATAATAGCTAGAGTTTTTACTAAATCTACCCAAACAATACGGTTATTATCTATTTTCATTGTCATTTACTACCATTTATATTTAAAAATTTTAAAAAATTTTCTTTTATATTCTCTAATGTAAAATCTTGCAAGAAACAATTATGTCCATTTTGAGCAAATATACTGTAAGATTCCTTATCGGATATTGCTTTTTCTAAAACATTTATTATCTCGTTCGTATCTAGCGAAGTGCATATATACCCTGCATTATGTTTAATTATATATTTGCTAGGAGACGCATATGGAGGAGCATGACAAAAAACTGGTCTACCTGAGGCAAAATAAGTTACTAATTTTGAAGGAAAACTTGTACTAGATTCTTTGTAAAATTCTTTTGAAAACCAATATGGCATATAGAGGAGATCTGACTCTGCAAGTAGTTTTATAGTTTCTTCTTGTGAACGCCATCCTAAATATTCAAAATTAGTGGGTGACTGTACAAACGCTTGAAAAGCTCCTCCCATTATCCTAAGTTTAATATTTTTTCCTGCAATTCTCCAATTAGTTTGATTGAGGGCATTAATAAGGTTTAGCCATTCATTTTGTGCATAAAATTGCCCTGCTATACTAATTATAAATTCATTATCATTCGTATAAGAAGTAGCAGGCAGACTTGCCAATTCCTTTGGTAACCCAGCAATTACCGGTATAGTTGGTATATTATATTTAGCTTCATACTCCTCAGACATAGCCCAAGAAGCAGTAGCACAACAAGTACTATATTTCAGTACTTCATCAAATTCTTTTAAAAGTCTTTTTTGAGTAAGCTTATCAGTTTTACAAGCACGAAGCCACCATTCAAAAGAATCCCATACTTGAGTAAATAATGATACTGATAATTTCTTAGCCAAAGGTCGTGCTAATCTGATTATGGTTTGACCTTGCAACACAACCCATATAGTGTCAACTTTATGTTCTTTAGCAAACTTAATAATCTTAGGAAGTAAATAATATTTTACTCTTATTGCATTAAATAACTCTAAAATATAAGCAACCAATCCTCCCGATTTCATCCTTTCAATAAATTTAAATAATTTTAAATGAGGAATTTTTTCTAACTCTGGTGGTATTTTAAATTCTAAAGCTGGATGTGAAACTGTACACATAACGATTTGATCTAAAGGCAAAAATTTTACTAAAGGGCATAGTACTAACCCTGCCGTATAATTTTCACAAGGAGGAATATCGGTTAAAAGTAAAATTTTCATTTGTTTAAAACTTCCCTATAAATATTTATTAAATTTTTTACATGCATATCTTGATCATAGTGTAACTCAGCTGCCTTTCTTCCTTTACTACCTCGTTCTAAACGCTCGTTAGGATCATCGACTAGACGCTTTATCGCATTTGACAAAGCGTTGCTATCACGCATAGAAACAGAAACACCAATATCAGGTGCAAAAGTTACCTCAGGTAATGATGTTTCATCAAAAACTATTACTGGCTTACCACATGCCATTGCTTCTATTGCCATAACACCGAACGCTTCGGCGACAGAAGGCATTAAGAAAATATCGGACGCAGCTAAAACATCTCGGAGTAATACATTATCATTAGTCCAACCATGTTCTATTATTTCAAATCTTCCCCTAAATTGCTCTAATAAATTATGTCTACCAACTGTTAATAAGCATATAGGTTTTGTGGTTTCTAATCTCTCTAATGCCTCCATAATGTATTGGTAACCTTTAAAAGTGGTATCCTCCGAACGAAAACAGATCACTATTTTGTCATCGCTAATATTGAAACGCTCTCTTGCTTTTTTAGCATGATCAGGAGAGAAAAATTTTAAATCTAGACCAAAAGGTAGATGATGAACCTTAACTTCTTTATCAAATAAAGGTGAAGTATTCACCATATTTTGCATCCATTTAGATGCTACAATTAAGTTGAAGTGAGATTTTTTATAAACTCTACGTTTGTAATCAAATAAAAACTTACTATTATCTTTTCTCATTGCAAATGGAGTGTTAAGATCAGGACAAACACCGCAATTTTTTTCCCATCCACTACAACCCATTGGATAAATACAGCGTCCTGTCATTGCCCAAGGATCATGCAAAGTCCAAACTGTTGGTTTTAAACTAGTTATTTTAGGCAAATGCCTCATACTAAAAAAACCAGAATGAATAATATGAAGATGAATAAGATCTGCTTCTTGAAACTCCGGCATTTTTATCATCTGCAAAGCGTTACGATATAAAACTGACTGCAAAGATAAAATATTTTCTACCCTATGTAAAAAATGATTTATTTTACGATCTTTTTCGCTAAAAGTTAATACTTCAGGATTGTTAGTATCTTTTTGCCAAATTAGATGTTTTGATTCTATGCCATATTCTTTTAAAAGAGGCGTAATAGCGAGCCCATGAAAACGGCTTCCTGGAGATTCATAACCATTTACTTGTAATATTTTCATTTCAAAATTATTTCAGATTAATAATATTTCCTTGTAAGATTTTTATCTTTATCCTCACTACATGACAATTTTTCATTTTGTTATCTCCGGATGGCAAAATATTGAGTGCAAAAGCCTTATCCAACGTGCTGATTGGGTAGAAATATTATACAAAATAGTAACCAAT
>DYDT01000041.1 GCA_020404485.1 Rickettsia endosymbiont of Diachasma alloeum
CTGTCATAGTCATCCTATAAAATAAGTCCTCTTTACTTATTTTATAGGATGACTATGACTATTTCAAACTAAAGTTTCTCCACCTGAAGGTGGAGGTTTGAACCATCAGCTGGATAATCAAAGCAGTAAATCCTGCTGCATCATTTGATTTATTGCTTGTTATAGCCCTACTCAATGTTCAAATCCGAAATAACGCATCTTACTAATAAGATTGAGTCAAATAGTCTTCAAAAAAATCCCCAAGATGAAGAAAAATTTGCAGAAACTTTATCCACTATAGCAAGTTATTTAGAAAACCTTGCACGCAAAATGGAAAAGTGATATATTAACACTTGGCTGCTTGGTTCGTGAGCTTAATATTAGCCTAGGACTACCACTAACTTTTAGGACATCGTCCCTGTCTAATACTCATTTAAGTTTAGATATATGAAGTCCACCTTTACATAAAGGTCTTTGAAGGATTTTAAGTAACGACTAAAGCGGTCATGTATAATCGTTTTATTTGAAAAATTAGCGGTGTTACTTTTTGCTTATAATCCGCTACTATACTAGTATGTATGCTGCGGTTATAAGCTTCAAAGTCGATTCCTCTTTTCCAAATAAAACTTCGTCTACCTACATTATAATCTTCTTTTAGGAGTATGAAATATTACTTTTAAAAGAAAAAAGAATACACCTCTGAAATGAAACAAAAAAAAGCTGCTAATAAAGTGCTTGGTGCTTTTTTAGGTACCATCATTGAATATTACGACTACAGCCTATACGGATTTTCTGCTGCAATTATTGCTGAAAAATTCTTCTCCCCTGCTACGGATCAATTAACAAAACTTGTAAATGTTTTTGCTGTATATGCTGTTGCATATCTATCAAAGCCTCTTGGAGCTTATATATTTGGACGTATAGGTGATAAGTATGGCAGAAAAAAAGCCCTTAGCTTTACAATTATCGGTATTATAATCCCTACCTTAATAATAGGGTTATTACCTGACTACTCTACCCTTGGAGTTTGGAGTACGATAATCCTTGTTTTATGCCGTTTTATGCAAGGCATATTTATTGCAGGTGAGTATGATGGTGCTGCAATTTACGTTATTGAACATTTAGGTCCAAAATACCAATTTACAGCTTCAGCTATCACTAGATGTACAGGTGTTATAGGATTATTATCAGGAATTGGGGTAACTAACTTCTTTAATGCACATATTTTTCCTGATTGGAGTTGGCGTATTCCATTTTTATTAAGCTTACCATTGGGGCTTGTAACTCTTTATTATCGTCAGAATTTTGATGAGACACCTGAATTTAAAAAGGCTGGTGGTAATAATTCCATTCAAAAATTTAATGTTTTGATTCGAAAGCAATGGAAAAATATTTTGCCTCTCATATTTTTAGCAGGAGGTTTTGGAGCAACATATCAAATTGCAGTCATTTTTATGAAGCAATATTTACCACTTGTGCTACCTGCAACTGGCGTTATAATGAGTTCCTTTTCGGTATTAGTAGTATTATGCTTTGCTGTTTTTATGCCAATCGCCGGATTTATTGCCGATCGTATTCGTGTTAATATAGTATTAAAAACTGCCCTCATATCTACCATTATAGCAAGTATAATTTTTACGATAGCGGTAGAGTATCAAATGACTAATTTAGGGCTTTTTGCTAGTTTGCTGCTTGCTGCTTCAGTTGCTCCGTTTAATGCTCTCGCTCATAGCGTAGTTATTAAATCTTTTGCAGTTAGAGAGCGTTATCGTACCATAAGTTTTGGACATACTATAGGCTCGATGCTAATGTCTGGTACTGCTAATTATATATGTCTATTGGTAATAAAAAAATATAATTTTACCCTATTCCCTATTTTATATATTTGCATTTTCAGCGTACTAGCTTACTCTATGACGTTATTATATAATAATGACAATCAAATAAGTAATAGTTAAATGAAGAATACTACGTACCTTTACTTATTAATATGTATTTTAGTTATTTCGCAATCTATATTTGCGAAAAATCCTTCTTCCAAAGAAGTTATGTTCATAGTACATACTGAAACTCAGGGAGATAAAGGTGTTTATCCTATATATCAAGAAATGAAAAAAATGGGGTATAACGTTAAGGTAGTAGTTATTCCTTTATATAATGGTTGGTATCATTTACCTTACTACATGACAATTTTTAGAGATGTAAGGACTAAATGGTTGAATTTTTTTGATAATTCATGATGATAGAGGCAAAAATACTTGGTTCATATATGACAGATCAATCCGGCTCCTTTAGTCAATTTATTACAAGAACATATTGCGCTGAATTTATC
>DYDT01000042.1 GCA_020404485.1 Rickettsia endosymbiont of Diachasma alloeum
GAGGTATTTTACAACCGTATCAGAATGCATTCTTCTAATGACTATCTATCACCAGTAAAATATGAAGAAATACAACAATGTGCATGAACAACTGTCCGGAAAAGTGTTGACAGATCACTTCAATCAATAGGGTTGATACATAAAATTTTGCGAGTCTCGATTGTGCTCACGTATTTTTATACGCTCCGCAATATCGCTCGTAAATTTAATGCCTAAACCTTATTGCTTTTTGATATATGTAATCCAACTGAATTGACTCTAACTTAGAATTTTACTTTAAATTCGACCAGATGCGGTTTTTGGCAATATAGAAAAAGATAGTAAACGCTACTAAAAACATCATAACTTTAAGTCCCATAGATTTACGATGTTCCATTTCCGGTTCAGCTGCCCATTGTAAAAATACTGCAACATCATGACTCATCTGTTCAATAGTTGCGTTAGTGCCATCCATATAAGTCACCTGTCCATTCATTAGAGGTGGAGGCATTGCTATCTGCCCGCCTGGAAAATATGGATTATAGTGAGCACCATTCATTAGCTTGAACCCTGCAGGCGGCTCAGCATAACCGGTAAGTAGAGAATACACATAATTAGCTCCATCATGACGGGCTTTTATTATCAATGATAAATCGGGCGGATGAGCACCGTTATTAGCTGCTCTTGCTGCTTGTTCGTTTGGATAAGGCGATACAAAACGATCAGAGGGAATAGCAGGGCGGTCAAACATCTCACCATCATCATTCGGACCATCTTTTACTGTATAATTTTTAGCAATTTCTTTGATCTCTTCTTCAGAAAAGCCAATATCCTTAAGATTACGATAATATAGATTGCTTAAGCTATGGCAAACGCTACATACTTCTTTATAAACCTGAAAACCTCTTTGTGCGGCTTCACGATCAACACTACCACGCAATCCTGCAAAGTGCCATTTCATCTTTTTGGGATGTAACGCTTCCTCATTGGCTAGGCTTAAAGCAGAGGTTAATAGTATGATTATAGAGATAAATAGTTTAGTTTTCATAGTGTTTTATTTATAGTTAAACGTCACGTCATTGTGAGGAGATGCGTAGCATCGACGCGGTAATCTCAGGAATTTATTATTATTTAACAAGATTGTCATATTGAGGTTTTGTCTTTTCATAATATTTTTATTTACAGAATAATTTCATTATGTAAATCATCCCAGTTTTTATTTATTTGTTCTATCAATTTAATCTTTTTATCTCTTGAACCAGCCTTAATTTGTTTTTCTTTATTTATTGCTGAATCCATAGTTTGATGAAGCTCATAAAATACTAATATATTACAATTATATTTTTTACTAAAACCTTTAATGTTTTCGTTTTTATGCTGGTATATTCTTTTTATAAGATTAGAGGTTACACCGGTATAAAGTATACCATTTTTTTATTGGTAATTATATATATATAGCTGGTTGTTTCATAAATTTGTATAATACAAAAACATCATGAGCTATACTTCCTGAGATTGCCACGCCACTTTCAGTGGCTCGCAATGACTTTTATATTTCAATAACGGTTCTAAAACTCCTCCGGTAGTGGTAGTGGTTTCTCATATTTACCTATTAATGGCAAGGCTACTAAAAAATGGAAGAAGTAATAGCATGCAGCAAATCTACTTATAGTAATATATGGCTCTTCTGCAGGTTGCCCGCCTAGATAACCGAGCAATAAGCAATCTGCCATAAATATCCAAAAAGCTATGCGATATATTGGTCTATAGTTACTACTTCTTACCTTTGAAGTATCTAGCCAAGGTAATAAAAATAACACGAATATGCTGCCAAACATTAGTAGTACACCACCAAGCTTGGACGGCACAGCACGTAATATTGCATAAAATGGTAGAAAATACCATTCAGGAACAATATGAGCAGGTGTAACTAATGGATTTGCAGGAATGTAATTGTCCGGATGACCTAAATAATTCGGCTCATAAAAAATAAAATAGGCAAATATTATGAAATAAACTCCGAAACCAACGAAATCCTTAATCGTATAATAAGGATGGAATGGAATCGTATCTTTAGGGCTTTTAATATCAATACCTTTCGGATTATTTGAACCGTGTTGATGCAATGCTACTAGATGTAGCATCACAAGAGCAACGATAATAAACGGCAATAAATAATGTAGTGAAAAGAATCTGTTTAACGTTGGGTTATCTACCGAAAAACCACCCCATAACCATGTAACTATAGACTTGCCTACAAGCGGAATAGCTGAGAATAGATTAGTAATAACTGTTGCCCCCCAGTAGCTCATTTGTCCCCAAGGTAGTACGTAACCCATAAAAGCCGTTGCCATCATAGTTAGGAAAATGATTATCCCGATATGCCACAGTAATCCCCTCGGTGCTTTGTAGGAGCCATAATATAGTCCTCTTGCTATGTGTAAATATACGGCTGTAAAAAACATTGAGGCACCAACAGCATGAGTATAACGCAGTAACCAGCCATAATTAACGTTACGCATGATTTTTTCAACGCTATCAAAAGCATGATCAACGTGCGGCGTATAATGCATTGCAAGTATAATACCAGTAATTATTTGAATTACTAACGCAATGCCGGCAATAGAGCCTAAATTCCACAAATAACTAAGATTCTTTGGAGTTTGATAATGGCTAAAATGCTTTAGAAAAGAGAAGATTGGTAGACGGTAGTCTATCCACTCTATAATAGCATTAGTCTTTCCAGTTTTTGGGGTAATGTTGTCGCTCATAGATAATTACCCGATGCTAATTTTTTTGTCGCTAATAAAAGTGTAGGGCGGTACTGCTAAATTTAAAGGTGCAGGACCTCTTCTTACTCTACCTGATGAATCATATTGTGAACCATGGCACGGGCAGAACCAGCCATCATAATCACCTTGATTTGCAAGGGGTACGCAACCTAAATGTGTGCAGATACCAATTGTTACTAACCAATTATCATGCCCAGCTTTTACACGTGCTTGATCTTCTTCGGGATCAATAAGCTCTGACATTTTTACAGCCCTTGCTTCAGCAATTTTATCCGGAGTGCGATTAGTAATGAATACCGGCTTTCCTTGCCATTTAACTGTAACTGTTTGACCTACCGCAATATTTGATAGATCAACTTCGATTGATGATAAAGCAAGAACATCGGCTGAAGGGTTTAGAGAATCAATAAGAGGCCAAAGCGTACATGCAGCTCCAACCGCTGCAACGCTACTAGCCGTTAGGACCATAAAATCACGACGAGAGGTTTGTTTTATATTGTTATTAGTATCTTCAGTATCTGACATATTTAGTTTGTATTCGTATTATTACTGTTGTCATAAGGATTTACTATTGGAGTATGCGGTTCGGGAACAGTGCCATCACCT
Organism: Rickettsia endosymbiont of Diachasma alloeum; assembly: GCA_020404485.1. GTDB lineage: Bacteria > Pseudomonadota > Alphaproteobacteria > Rickettsiales > Rickettsiaceae > Rickettsia. Next base: position 3,378 of record DYDT01000042.1, read on the forward strand.
TCGCCACCATCTTCAGGCTTTTTAATAAGCCTTTCTACACCTTGCTGTAATTCTTTTTCTCCTGTACCTTCTTCAACCTCATATTTTCCTGGATCACCTAAGCAATTCCAAAAGTTGACTAAGTGATCCCAGTCAGGACCAAGTTTTACAGTACAATTTTGAGCAATAGCTTTACTAGTGTCTAATATCTCAACTGTTGTTCTGCCAAAATAGTCTATAAAGCCGATTTTCTCAAACCCTTTTACTACATAAAATAATACTATTAATGATGCAACAGCTATCATTATATACCATTTAGTAATAATGCCCCATAAAAAAACGCCCATAGGGTTAGCTGCAACTAACCTGCGTAAAGCTTGCCACATATTATTTTCTCAAAAAAATTTATTATATTATCTTATACTATTATACTAGTAAAAATAAAGAAAATAATCATGTTATGCTGTAAATATTTCTGATTAAATATGAACTTAAGACAAATGAAATAGGTAAGATTAATAAATTAATACCTATCATAATGAAAATTAATTGTAAATTATTATCTTGTAGCACTAACCCCGTCATTATAATACTGGGAATTAGCAAAGGCATAATAAATATGCCGATAAAATTAGCATTAACCTTAAAATAGCTTTGCATACTACCCGATAACACTACTAAGCTACTTGATAAAATTAATACAAGCCAGACGCTGATAAAGAAAAATATTATTTCTAGTAAGGTTTGGCTGAAAAAAACATAAATAATAGGTAATGTTAAAATTATCCCTATCGTACTACTTATAAATATCGCAAAAAATTTAGCCAGTACTATTTTAGTTGGATTAACTACAGATAACATTAATTCTAAGCTTCCATCTTCTAAATCTGACTTAAATATAATAGAAGAAAAACCAATCAACGAAATTAACAAACAAATTACAGAAAAAATTAAGCCAAATTTCTTGATATCTTCATGGCTGTTGATTAAAGTAGTGCTAATAATACAAAATAGAAAAAATATCATCAGATATTTAATCATATTATTAATACGATTCTGCACGATAAATTCACGTTTGATTAGTAAAAACAAGCTATTCACAATTGTTAAATGAGTTATAAATTGAGTACATAATGGCAGAAACTGTTAAGCCTATGCCTATCTCTACAGCAAATATTCCTATATGTTGAGCAGTTAGCCTATCGTTAACAAAGTTTGTTAGAGAATAATAGTTTAAATAATTATCATTAAAAAATAGTGATATCACACCGGTAAATCCGTATATCATAACACCTAAAGCAGCAATGGTTATTAATGTATTTACTGAAAAATATCGATTTAACTTTTGACTACCATATACTAAATCATAAGCAATAAGAGAAGCAGCAAATATAACGCCCGCTTGGAAACCACCACCAGGTGATGCTTCCCCATTAAGCTGAATATACAAGCTATATAAAATTATATAAGGTACTATAAAAATAGAGATGGTGTTTATTATTTTGTACTCTTTAAGTAAAACTGTCATCCCGTGAGCCCGCCACGGGATCTTGTGTTGTATATTATGTTCTATAGCATCTTCTTTTTTTTCTGATGAAAATACTAATAACACAGAAATTCCAGCAATTAAAATTACGCTAGTTTCGCCTAAGGTATCATACCCACGATAGCTAGCTAAAATGGCTGCTACAAAAGATGGTATTCCAATATCCTTACTAGTGTTTTCTACATAATATTTAGTTAGATGTGTGTGGAGAAAAGCATATTCATCTCCATAATTTGGTAATTCAAGCCCCATATAAATAAGAGTTACTACAAATAATAAACATACAAAGCTTGCCGGAATAATTCTAGTTTTTGGGATTATTTGTAAATGAGAGGGTAATTTTCGTAATAAATTTAGATATACGCAGGTTGATAGACACGCTCCAAGGGCTACTTCAGTCATCGCAACATCTGGTGCATCCATAAGTAAATAAGATACACCAATTAATAAGCTAAATGCTGAGCTAGGTATTACTGCTTCCAATAAATCTTTAGCTAAAATGATTTTAATCGAAATGATAACAAGTAAAAAAACAATAAAATTAAGTAAGTAATTGCTTAGATCAAAATTTAAATGCATAAACATTGTTTTACTTTTTCCTAAATTCCTGCTTTCGCAAGGATAGCATTGAAAGTAGCGATCCTTTACCAAGAGCGTGGGTTGCTACCGGATTTAATAAGAAAATTAATAGAGCAGCTAGAAGCAGCTTAAGGCAATTAAAAAAATTTCCTGTAAAGCATGCAAAACCTATTAAGCAAATTGGTACTCCAAAGCTTTCAATAACACTTGCGGCGTGTAGTTTTGTATAAAAATCAGGGAAACGAAAAAAACCGATAATACCTGAAAATATGGCAAACAGCCCAATAATTACTAATAATATACCGATGTAAGATAATATCATATTTTTATTTTATGTAGAAGTCAAGATTTGATCTTACAGACGCTGTAAATTTTATATCTGAATGTCTGATAAGTTATAACTGTCAGATGAGTATTCAAGATACAAGATTTCATTATTCTTTTCAACAGC
>DYDT01000043.1 GCA_020404485.1 Rickettsia endosymbiont of Diachasma alloeum
CATAGTCATCCTATAAAATAAGTCCTCTTTACTTATTTTATACAGAGCGACTATGACTATTTCAAACTAAAGTTTCTCCACCTGAAGGTGAAGGTTTGAACCATCAGATGGATAATCAATTGTACCGGAAATACTACCAGAAAAATGACCACTACTATCAACAATAATATTGTTAACTTGTAAGTTTATATTATTATTTATAATTTCTTGTGGTTCACGAAGAATAAGTTCAGGTATATTATTTCCGATAACTTGTAACTCTCGAAAGACAGGCTCGCCTATATTATTAATAACTCCTTGCGGTTCATAAATAATAAGTTTAGTGATGTTATCACTTATAACTTGTGATTCCTGCAAATTTTTATCAGGATTTTTACTACTAGGTAACATAATCTTTTTCCTTAAATTTTTTAGTTGAAAAACTCTTATACTTTAAAATTAATAAGAAGTACATATGTTAATGACTGTTTCCTCTTCCTGCTGTTTATACCAAAGTTCTGCGTAATAGCCTTTTTGTTTCAATAGGGTTTTATGGTTGCCACGCTCGACTATATAGCCATTATCTAAAACAATAATCTCATCAGCATCGATTATTGTTGATAATCTGTGAGCAATAATTAAGGTAGTATAATGCTCCGATATTTCTTTAAGACTTGCCTGAATTAGCTTTTCGGTTTTAGTATCAAGCGAGCTTGTCGCTTCATCGAATACATATATAGATGGATTTTTGAGTAACGTTCTTGCTATGGCGATACGTTGCTTTTCGCCACCAGAAAGCTTTAAACCACGCTCACCTACTTGAGTTTCATACCCCTCTGGCAGGCTAGTAATCAACTCATGAATATGGGCGTTTTTTGAAACAGCTATAACCTCATCATAGCTAGCTGAATTATCACCATAAGCAATATTGTAATATATTGTATCATTGAACAGGACAGTATCTTGTGGTACGATTCCAATAGCTTTGCGAAGCGAGCTTTGTGTCACTCCTCTTATATCCTGCCCATCTATAGTAATACTGCCGCTATTAATATCGTAAAATCTGAAAAGCAAACGTGAGATAGTCGATTTACCTGCTCCGCTACTCCCAACTATGGCAAGTGTCTTACCGCTATCTATAGCAAAACTGATATTATGCAAAATCGGACGTTCTGGATTATAAGCAAAATTCACTTCTTTAAAAGCAACCTCGCCTTTTGATATAATAAGCTCTTTAGCATCTTTAGCGTCCTCTACTTCTTTTGGTATATCTAAAAGATTAAACATATCTTCCATACCGACTAGGGCGTTCTTAATTTCCCTATAAGCAAAACCAAGTATTGAAAGCGGAATTGACAGTTGGAAAAGATAAGTATTAACCATAATTAAATCACCAACTGTCATTTTACCTTGGTTTATTTTAGTCGCCGATAGTATCATAAGAGCGACAAGCCCAAGGGATATTATAACATCCTGCCCTATATTTAAAATTGATAAGCTATTAGTTGTTTTTGTGGCTGATCTTTCATAAATTTGCAATGCTTCATTAAATTTAGAGGCTTCATATTCTTCATTGCTAAAATATTTAACAGTCTCAAAATTCAGCAAACTATCGATTGCTCTATTATTTGCAGTATTGTCGCTTTGGTTCATAGTGCGGGCAAACGAAATCCGCCAAGTACTAATTAGAAAAGTGAAAAGAATATAAATTGACATGGTTACTAAGATAGTAACAGAAAACCAAATACCATATACATACCATAATATCCCGCTTACAAGAATAATTTCTACACTTGTCGGAAGAATATTAAATAATGAATAACGCAGTACCGCTTCTATGCCTTTAGTTCCACGCTCTATTGATCTACTTAAGCCACCGGTTTTTCGGGTAATATGAAACCGCATGCTTAAATTATGCATGTGTTTAAAGACGTTCAGAGCAATAAGCCTAGTCGCTTGATGCCCTACTTTTGAGAAAATAATATTCCGTAATTCATTAAATATTCCAACAAATATTTTAGTCCCGCCATATGCAATAATTATGCCGATAATAACCGAAAGTGCTAGATTTTTATTTAATCCATCTATTACGTATTTATAAACTATTGGTACGAAAATATTTATTGCTTTAGCAAGAAGCAGACAAATAAGTGATGAAATAATACGCAAACGTATGTTAAAATCTTTCGACCATAAATAAGGCAGAAGTGAGTAAAATGAATTTTTATGTTGAGTTTGATTAGTCATTGTTTGGGCTTTATGAATAGGTTTTAACGTCATTGCGAGGAGATGCATAGCATCGACGCGGCAATCTCAGGAATCATGCATTATCTCATAAGATTGCCACGCTCACTTTGTTCGCTCGCAATGACGAGTTAGTATCTACGTAAAAATGACATAGAAGTCGCAGGATGAAAAATGTGGCAATACGCTCCTCGCAATGATGATAGGTTTCAAGCACCGGCAACAGCTGAATCCTTCTTCGGTTGTCCTTCCAACAACTTATCTAATCTTCCTTCTTTATCAAGATCATATAAATCGTCACAACCGCCTATATGCATACCATCTATAAATATCTGCGGAAACGTTAATCTATCAGGATTATTTAACTTCTTTCTTAATTCTGCTACATTTGGATCTTGAGAGTTTTGAACTTCGATTTCTTCATAAGCAACTTCTTTTTTATCAAGTAATGCTTTAGCTTTCATGCAATAAGGGCAACCGACGAGGGTATAAATAATAATAGCGTGTAATATAGCTTTATTCATAATGTTGTACTCTTTTATTTAATTTTAATATATTATCTTAAACTATAATTATTAAAGCAAGAAAAAAGCGATGAACAACTTTTCTATTATATCAGATTATAAACCAGCAGGTGATCAACCGAAAGCAATTGATGAAATTATCAAAGGTTTAAACAGCAAAAAGCGTTCACAGATGTTGCTTGGTATTACAGGCTCAGGTAAAACCTTTACTATGGCAAATATCATAGAAAGAACTAACCGACCGACACTTATTATGGCACATAATAAAACGCTAGCAGCACAAATTTATTCCGAAATGAAATCGATTTTTCCGAAGAATGCAGTTGAATATTTTGTATCATATTACGACTATTACCAGCCGGAAGCTTACATCCCAAAAACCGACGTTTTTATAGAAAAAGATTCCTCAATTAACGAGCAGATTGATTTGATGCGGCACTCAGCCACAAGATCATTATTAGAGCGTCGTGATGTTATAGTGGTGTCCTCTGTTTCTTGCATTTATGGTCTTGGCTCACCGGATTTATACTATCAAATGACAGTCAATTTAGAGCCTGGTAAAAGTTACCCTCGTGATAAGCTACTTAATGACTTAGTGAATTTGCAATATGAGCGTAACGATATTGGTTTTGAACGTGGTTGCTTTCGAGTCAAAGGCGATAATGTTGATGTTTTTCCATCACACTATAGCGATAAGGCTTGGCGTTTATCATTTTTCGGTAATGAACTTGAGTATATTCACGAATTCGATCCGCTAACTGGCGAAAAACTTGCCAAGCTTGATAAGGCTATAATATATGGTAATTCTCACTTCGTAATGCCGAAAGAGACGGTAAATAAAGCAATATCGGAAATTGAAGAGGAATTGCAAAAACGTATCGCATTCTTAAAATCGCAAGATAAATTACTAGAAACTCAAAGGATTAATCAACGTACCCAGTATGACCTTGAAATGTTAATCGAAACAGGAAGCTGTAAAGGTGTAGAAAATTACTCTCGGTTTTTCACAGGTCGTAAAGCTGGTGAGCCACCGCCAACTTTGTTTGAATACCTACCAAAAGATGCATTATTATTTGTTGATGAAAGCCACGTATCCGTCCCACAAATTAGAGCGATGTATAATGGTGATAGAGCAAGGAAAGAAGTGCTGGTAGAGCATGGATTTCGCTTGCCGTCAGCTCTTGATAATAGACCGCTAAAATTTGAGGAATGGGAAAATTTTAGACCGCAAACTGTTTTCGTATCAGCAACCCCTTCACCTTTTGAATTAAATGAAACCGGCGGTGAAGTCGTAGAGCTAATAATTAGACCTACAGGGCTACTTGATCCTGAATGCATCATAAAACCGGCTACTAATCAGGTTGAGGATTTAGTAGGCGAAATTCAAAACACCATCGCAAAAGGCTTCCGTGTGCTGGTTACCACTCTTACTAAAAAAATGGCAGAAGATTTAACCAATTATTTGCAGGAGCTTAAATATAAGACTTCTTATTTGCATTCTAACGTCCACACATTAGAGCGTATCGAAATATTAAGGGATTTAAGGCAAGGAACAATTGATATTCTAGTAGGTATTAACTTACTGCGTGAGGGTTTAGACATTCCCGAATGCGGCTTAGTTGCCATACTTGATGCTGATAAAGAAGGGTTTTTGCGTTCGGAAGTGTCGCTAATACAAACAATTGGTAGAGCTGCTAGAAATAGCGAAGGAAGAGTTATTCTCTATGCCGATAAAATGACTAAGTCCATCGATAAAGCTATTAGTGAAACAATGCGTAGACGGACTATTCAGCAAAAACATAACGAAAAACACGGCATAATTCCAAAAACCATCAACCGCACTATCCATGCTTTAGCAGAGCTTGAAAAAGTAGATAGTAAGCTTGATAAAAAACAAACCCATAATTTATTTGATAATCCTGCTAAACTGAAAGCTCATATTGATAAATTACGAAAAGAAATGCTCAAAGCTGCAAGTAATCTTGAATTTGAACAAGCAGCAAAGCTTCGTGATCAACTCAAAACTTTAGAAGAGGCGGCATTAGAGTTGAGTTAAATTTACGATAAGTACACTTCTTTATCTAAAGTCCCCTCACTATTATCAATAAGCATAGTAATCGTTGCATCACCGGTGATATTGATAGTAGTACGAAGCATATCAAGTATACGGTCAATACCTGCAATAATTGCTACTCCCTCAATTGGTAGATGTACAGATGAAAGCACCATAGGCAGCATTATTAAAGAAGCTCCTGGAATACCAGCACCACCAATTGAGCCAAGAGTTGAGGTTAGAATAATTACTAAATAATCATGTGGAGCAAGCGTTACTCCCATCATTTGAGCAAAAAAGATAGTGGTAAGCGATAAATTTATAGCAAAGCCATCCATATTAATTGAAGCACCTATCGGCAATACAAACGAAGTACTAGACTCCGAAATTCCAAGTTTCTCACGACAAACTTGCATAGTAGTTGAAAGAGTCGCTTTACTACTTGAAGTGGAAAAAGCAAGTATTTGATACTCAAAGCTTTTCTTATAAAAAGGTATAGGGGATACACGACAAAATATATATATAAGCAACCCGAATACTAGATATTGGAATGTCATCGCCACAACAACCGCTATAACAAGTTTTGAAAGGCTTATCATCACTTCTATACCTTGCGTACCTATAATCCAAGCTGTTAAAGCAAAGGCACCATAAGGTGATAATTGAATAACAAAAGATATCATTTTTAGTACTAATTTTGACATTAAATGTACTAAATCAGTAATAGGTTCTGCTGCTGCTTTCATTTTATTTAAGGTAATACCAACAAAGACGGCAAAAAATACTACTTGCAAAACATCACCATTTGCAAAAGCACCGACAGCATTATCAGGAACTATATTGACAAAAAAATCTATTATATTAAACGATGTTCTTTCAATTTTACTAGAGCCCGAAGGAGAAAAATCTATATGCATGCCTACGCCAGGCTTCAATATTGCAGCAACAGTAAGACCAAAAACCGTAGCAAAGAAAGTAGTTCCTAAAAAGGCTGCTACTGCTTTCATGCCTACCCTGCCAAGTGCAGAAGTATCATTCATACTAGTAATGCCTGAAACCAAGCTAAAGAAAATTAGCGGTGCAATGATCATTTTTATCAAACGTAAAAATATGTCACCGACCGGCTTAATATAATCAACATATTGCGGTAGGTAAATACCGAATATAATACCGAAGATTAGACCTAAGGTAACTTTTTGCCATAATTTCATTTTTTACTCCGAGTATACTTACTTTATTTTTCGATTTAAATTATTCAACCATAGATTTACTTACTATTTTGATTAATCCATTCTAAGTATTTTTGAAGACCGCAGTCAATGTTTATTTTTATTATTTGCGGTAATTCATAATTATGAACTTCAAGGATTTTATTTTCAATCTTTTTATAATTAGAAGATTTTGCTTTAATCGCAATTCTATATTCTTTTTCTAAAGCTACTTTATCATCCCATGTAAAGTAACTTTTCACATCATCAATTTGTATACAAGCAGCAAGATCTAACTCTAATAATAGAGAGGCTATTTTTTCAGCAATTTGTAAATCATTAGTCGTGGTCAAAACTAAGCAAAACTCTTGCATGCTTAGACCTCAACAAAACAATTAGGTGTTTCAAATAGTTTTATATTGGTAATAAAGAATTTTTGACTTTCAAAAAGCTTAGGGAAAATCTCGTTTTTTAAATGCAGAGCAATATTTTCTGCTGTCGGATTATTCTGTAAATAATATACTTTCTGACCTGTATGACTTTCAATTTTCTGCCCAATTTCTTTATCATCCTGATGCAAGATTAGGCTGTGATCAAAATTCTTATCAACCCAAACTTTAGCTAAATCTTTGATCAAACCGAAATCCGCTACCATACCAAGTTCGTCAGTATCATTTGCTGCTATAGTTATTTCAAGAATATAGCGATGACCGTGCAGATATTGACATTTATTTTGATGACCGATAATTCTATGCCCTGCATCGAACTCAATACGACGAGTACATTTTATCATTAATTATAACTCCAAACTATAAGTTTAGCAGCAGCTTTTCAGGACTTTCTATTAGCTCTTTAATTTTTACTAAGAATGAAACGGCTTCTTTTCCATCAATTATACGATGATCATACGATAGAGCTATATACATCATCGGGCGTATTTCAATTTTACCGTCTATAGCCACCACTCTTGCCTCAGTTTTATGTAACCCTAAAATACCGGATTGAGGCGGGTTAATAATAGGAGTAGATAAAAGCGAACCATATACACCGCCGTTGGAAATCGAGAATGTACCGCCTGATAAATCACCCATAGAAAGCTTACCATCTCTTGCTTTTTTAGCGAGTCCCCCTATCGTCTTTTCAATATCAGCAAATTCCATTTTATCCGCATCTCTAACCACCGGTACAACAAGACCTTGCTCAGTTCCAACAGCTACACCTATATCGTAATAATTTTTATATACTAAATCATCCCCATCTATCTCAGCATTTACTGACGGAATAAGCTTTAAAGCTTCGATAGTTGCTCTAACAAAAAATGACATAAAGCCAAGCTTCACGCCGTGCTTTTTCTCAAACTCATCTTTGTACTTACCACGCAGAGCTATAACTTTTGACATATCAATTTCATTAAAGGTAGTCAAAATAGCAGCTGTATTTTGTGAATCTTTCAAACGCTGTGCAATAGTTTTACGCAAACGTGACATACGCACACGCTGCACTCTTTCTTCATTAGTTTTAGCTGCAGAAGTTGTAGTAGTAGCAGGAGCAGGAGCGTTCATCGTTTCCAACAACACATCGCCTTTGGTAATTCTACCGTCTTTACCTGTTCCTTTTATATTATTTGGATCAAGCTTGTTTTCAGTAACTAGTTTTTGTACGGATGGAGCAAGATTATTATTAGCTACTGCTGGTTTTTCTACTGGCTTTTCTAAAGCAGGCTGGGGAGCTGCTTGAGGTTTTACTGATTCATTACTAGTTGTTGCTACAGCTTCTCCCTCATTTATCTCGCCTATTTCTTCACCAACTCCAACATTTGCTCCGTCAGCTTTTGTTATTTTGCCTATAGTACCATTGCATGGGGAATTAACTTCCAATGTTACTTTCTCAGTTTCAATTTCCAATAATAATTCATCGATTTTAACAGCATCGCCCTCTTTCTTATACCACTTGGCAATAGTCGCTTCTGTTACCGATTCACCGAGAGACGGCACTATAATTTTAACACCCATATTATTTTACTCCTAAGGCTTCTTTTAATAATTTTTCTTGCTGCTTATTATGTGCTTGTAGTGAGCCTACTGCCGGAGATGCTGATTCTTCTCTACCTATATATTTGAATTCATTATTAATTCCTGCTTCTTTTAAAGCATTATTTAGGTGAGAGGTTATATATCTCCAAGCTCCCATATTCATTGGCTCTTCCTGACACCAAATAAATTCACTTGCTTTATTATATTTTTTTAACAGCTCTACTACAACCTTTTTTTCAAATGGGTATAATTGTTCAAGCCTAATAATCACTATACTATTATTACTGCCACGCATTTCAAATAGATCATAATACACCTTACCGCTACATAAAATTACTTTAGTAATATTGCTTGCTTCTAGTTTATTTACTTCATCTAAAACCGGTAAAAAAGTAGTATTGCTATCTAATTCATCAAGTTTAGAAACCACATTTTTATGACGCAATAAAGATTTCGGTGACATCACGATTAGTGGCTTTCTAACATTATCAATTATTTGACGACGCAGTAGATGGAAAATTGAAGCAGGCGTAGTAGGATATGTAACATACATATTATCCTCAGCTGCTAGCTGTAGGAATCTCTCAAGTCTTGCTGAGCTATGCTCTGGTCCTTGCCCCTCAAAACCATGTGGTAGTAAAACTACTAGTCCGCTCATGCGAAGCCATTTTGTTTCACTACTTGAAATAAATTGATCAAAAATAATTTGAGCTCCGTTAGCAAAATCGCCAAACTGTGCTTCCCATAAAACTAAATTTTTTGGATTTGCGAGTGAATAACCATATTCAAAACCAAGCACTGCATATTCAGATAAATTACTATCTGCTACTTCATATGTTGCTTGTTCTTTAGACAAATTATTTAGAGGTATATAGGTAGTATCATCAACTTGACTATGTAATACTGAATGACGATGCGAGAAAGTGCCACGTCCTGAATCCTGCCCTGTTAATCTTATATTAGTACCAAATGTTTGCAGGCTTGCAAAAGCGAGCTGCTCAGCTGTCGCCCAATCAATAGGCTGATCTGCGGTTAAAGCAGCTTTTCTAGCGTCAAATAGCTTAACTAATTTTGGATTCATGGCAAAATCTTTCGGCATTTCGCATAGCTTAGTCCCTAGACTTTGTAAGGTCTTTTTATCTACCCCAGTCACTGCCGCTTGCGTACGATTGCGGGTAATACCTTGCCATAAACCACCTAAAAAATGAGCTTCTTGCTTATAATTCTTAGCCTGCTCATACTCCTTATCTAGTTTTGCTTTAAACTGTTCTTTTAATTTAGCAAAATAATTATTATCAATTATGCCACTTTTCACTAGCTCATTTGCATAGATATTTCCAGGCGTTAGCTTACTCTTGATAATGTTATACATTTTACCTTGTGTATACATTGGCTCATCGCCCTCATTATGCCCATATTTTCGGTAACAAATGATTTCCACAATAACATCTTTACCGAATTTCTGCCTATATTCTACCGCAATATTTGTGGCTTTTAATACTGCTTCTATATCATCACCATTAACATGCAAAATCGGTGCTGCTATTATTTTTGCAAATTCCGTAGAATATCTGCTGGCTCTGGTATCTGCTGCATTCGCTGTAAAACCTAGCTGATTGTTAATTACGAAATGTAGCACTCCGCCAATATTGTAAGCAGCTAGGGGGGACATAGATAAGCCTTCCGCAACAACTCCTTGACCACAAAAAGCAGCATCACCATGCACTAAAATAGCTTTGACTTTACTACGTTTAGTATCTTTAAGTATGTCCTGTTTTGCTCTTACTTTACCTGCAACTATCGGGTTTACAGCTTCTAAATGTGATGGGTTATCAGCAAGTGATAAATGTATTTTTTTATCACCTATGACCCTATCCGATGAATAGCCTAAGTGGTATTTTACATCACCTGCAACATTTAGCTCATCAGGAAAAACGCTACCGCTTATAAAGCCTGCAATAACAGCTTTATAAGGTTTACCGACTACTTTAGTTAGCGTGTTTAATCTTCCTCTATGTGCCATCCCTATGACGATCTCTTCCACACCTTGATGCAGAGATAAATCAATAGACTTATTCATGGCAACTATGGAAGCATCACCGCCCTCTACCGAGAAACGCTTAGCCCCTGGGAATTTTGTATGTAGATATTGCTCAAATCCTTCTACTTCTACCAAGTCATTTAGGATATTTTTCTTTTCTTCCGAGGAAAATGAAATAACATCTGATTCTAATTTAGAATATAACCAATTTTTTTCCTCTTCGTTTTCTACCTGCTCAAATTCAGTTCCAATAGAACCTGAATAAGTTTTATCAAGAAAATTAACCAACTCACCTAAGCTATATGTTTTGTCTAAAAATTTATGTTCTATTACTTTATTAAGCTGATCATTTGTAAAACCAAAATTCTCTATACTAAGTTTTAAATCTTCTTTAGTTTTAGTAACTTCAAGCCCTAGTGGGTCTAGCTTTGCAAGATAATGGGCATATTTACGGTAATTTTTTATCATCGCACCAACATTAAAATTATTTGTGGTGGATGCAGGATTTTCTGAAGTTTTTAAATCTTCTGTGGCTACTGTTTTTAAAATTACTTTAGCAGTACTCTTATTAAGAAGTTCATTGCTATCCTTAACTGAGCTAAAAAACTCTTGCCAAGTTTGATCAACTGAAGCAGGGTTTTCTAAATATTGTTTATATAATTCTTCAATAAAAACAGCGTTCTCACCGAATAAAAAACCTGTTTTCTTTAAATTTTCTTCCATATTATTTTTATGATAATTTAATTTTTTAACGTCATTGCGAGGAGATTCGTAGAATCGACGCGGCAATCTCAGGATAATAAAATGAGATTGCCACGCTCATTTCATTCGCTCGCAATGACATAATTCACTACAAATACTTCCTTTCTAGATACTTAATAAATATTTCAGGATTAATTTCATCCTCACCGCTAGCACTTTTTAGCAAATCAGGTGAATTTTTTAGTGAACCGAAATTTCTAAAATTTTTATTTAAATAATTATTTAAGTTACTAAAGTCACCTTTTAAAATATCATCTTTTACATCTTTGTGCATCTCTTTTACTTTCTTCATTACCATTGATGCGATAATTGCACCATTTGTGTAAGCAGGAAAATAACCGAACCAACCACTAGACCAATGAATATCTTGCAGACATCCTTCGCTAAAACTTCTAGGTTTTATTCCTAAATATTCTTGCATCTTACTATCCCAAAAATTTGGCAATTCATCAAGATTTAATTCACCGCTAATAAGCAATTCTTCTATTTCAAAACGCAATATTACATGCATCGGGTAAGTGACCTCATCAGCGTTAACTCTGATAAAATCCGGCTCAACTTTTGTAATTGTCCTATATAAATTATCTGCCGAATATTCTTCCGACTTAAGGTTAAATTCATCACGAAGTAGTTTTGCTAAAAACTCCGTAAACTCTCTTGATTTACCTACTTGCATTTCCATAAATAAAGACTGACTTTCGTGAAAAGCCATGCCTTTAGCACGCCCGACTGGCTGCCCCTTGTACATTTCTGGTAAGTTCTGCTCATATAAAGCATGTCCAGTTTCGTGAATAATACCCATTAAACCGCTTATGAAATTATCTTTATCATATCTGGTAGTTAAGCGTATATCATTTGGCGTTCCACCGCAAAAAGGATGAGTAGATTCATCAAGCCGCCCTCTGCTTCCATCAAACTGCATAATTTCCATTATACGCTTGCCGATATTTTTTTGTATTTCAGGACTTAATTCAGTACTTTTTACCAGTGCTTTTTGACTTTTTTGCTTTTCTAAAACTTTACCAATAAGCTCAGAAAGATTTTCTTTAACGTGTGAAAAAACTTTTTTAATCTCGCTGCTTGTTCTACTTAGGTCATACATATCAATTAATGCATCGTAAGGACTGCAATTAAATATACTCGCCCGCACTTTAGCAATTTCTCTTGTATAATCTAAAACTTTCTGCAAATGAGGCTTAAATAAATTATAATCATTAGTCTCTCTAGCTTTTCGCCAAACAAGTTCAGATTTAGTAGTTGCAGCTACTATTCTTTTTTGTAATTCCTCATCGATACAATTTGCATCTAATATCTTCCGCTCAATTTCTCTTATATTAGCATTTTGCCATTCATTAAGATTTTTTGCCTCTTCCTTTGCTTTGCTAACTAACTCTTTAAGCAACGGAGATTTAACCAGAAAATGAACTAGAGAAGTCAGGGATACCATCTCGTTTGTCCTACTCTCACCTGAACCTATAGGCATATTTACCGCTATATCCCAATATAATATGCTTAAAATATTCTCAAAATTTGAGATTGTTGAAAGTTCATTTTCTAGCTTTTTGTAATTGTTCATATTTTTTCCTATTGTCATTCGGTGACTTGTGATGTTGTTGTCTAACTCATATGATATTACTAGTTCATAAATACAGGTAGACGAAGATCAAATTCAAAAAGAGCAAGGCGTCCACAAAACGAGGAACGGAAGCAGTTACTTAATACGTGAGTACCGAAGTATTTGTAGGATGACGTAGCCAATTTTGAAGTTCTATCTACGTATACAGTAACTCTTTCGCCGCTTTTAAACTTGCCTCAGTAATTGCTTTACCTGAGATCATACGTGCAAGCTCCTGCTGTCTTGCGGCTAAATTTAAAGCTTTTACTGTTACTTTTGTTTCTTTTTCTAACTGCGTTTTCTCAATTTTTATATGCAAATCTGCTTTTCCTGCCACTTGAGGTTGATGCGTTATAACTATCACTTGCGTAGCTGAACTAAGCTTTTTAAGCCGCATCCCAACTTTATCCGCAACCTCACCGCCAATCCCAACATCTATTTCATCGAATATAATAGCAGGTTTCACCATCTTGTTAAATAAAGAAGTTTTTAAAGCAAGCATAAATCTTGATAATTCGCCACCTGAAGCGATTTTATTAATTGCCTCCGGAGTCATCTCCGGGTTAGTGGAAGCTTTAAAAACTATATCATCTATACCGTATGCTGCCGGTTCTTTTCTTTCTGCTATATTAACATGAAAGGTAGCTTTTTCCATTTTCAACTGCTTTAATTCATGGTGCAACACTTCTTCTAAACGTTTTGCTGCGGCAAGACGTCTTGCTGATAAATTTTTGCCAAGTTTATAATATTCCGTATTTAACTTTACTTCTTGCACTTGCAGCTCTGCTTGATTTGCTATTTTACCTTTCAAGATATTTAACTGATTTGAAGACTCCTCTAAAAATGTCTTGAGTGCGTCAGCAGAAACATTATATTTGCGACTAATTGCTTTTATTGCCAATAATCTTTCTTCTATTTCTTCAAGGTTATAATCTAACTTGTTAAAATTTTCTAGAAGATTCGATAAATTTTGTCTTGCCTCTTCCAAATTATTATAAGCTTCTTCAAGATTTGTCGAAATATTTACAAATTCTTCATTTTGACTTTGCTTTGCTAATAGTTTTTCCGCTTTACTAATTGAGTTATTTATTTCAGGATTATTAACTTGCTCGAGAATATCTTTGATTAGCTGCAAATCCTTATCTTTATTTTGCAAATCTTTTCGTATATTTGTTAGCTGCTCTTCTTCACCAATTTGAACATTAAGCTTAGTCAACTCTTCGGTTACGAAGCTTAAATAATCAATTTCTTGTTCAATAGAATTTTGTTTAAGTGCTATTTCGGCAATTTCATTGCGAATATTCTGCCAAGCTTGATAACATTTAGCAAGCTGCATACGAAGTTCTAAAAGATCTCCAAAACTATCTAAAATGTCACGCTGAGTATTGATTTCTCAAAGAGAGATATTATTGTTTTGTCCGTGAAGTTCAAATAAATAAGTAGCTAATTGCTGCATAATAGCTTTGTTAACTACTTGATTATTGATAAAGAAATTTTTGCGTCCCTCTGCTTTTTGGACACATTTTATAAGTAGCGATTCTTCTAATTCAATAAAATTTTGAGTTAGGAAATTTTTTATTTCATCATTTAATGAAAAGACTATATTAACGGCTGCATAATCTTTCCCATGCTTTATTATGCCGGCACTTGAAGTTTTATAGCCCAAACAAAATAAAATAGCATCCAGTAAAATAGACTTACCGGCACCGGTTTCGCCGGTAATAACGCATAAACCACTAATAAATTCGATTTCTAACTCATCTATCAGGATAAAGTTTTTAACTGAAAGACTCTCGAACATACTGATACTTGTTTAATAGCTTTTAACCAGTCTATACGCATAGCTATACCATTTACTATCCGGATAGTTATGACCAAGAACCGAAGCATATTTCATTGCCTCATCTGGCAATCCAAGCATCATATAGCTTTCAGTTAAACGATAAAGTGCTTCTACACAATGAGAGGTAGTTTGATAATTTTCGACTACTTCTTCAAATCGATTAATTGCTGCCATTGGATTCTTTTTCTTTAAATAGAACCTACCAATCGTTAACTCTTTACCAGCCAAATGGTCATTTACTAAATCAATTTTTAAAGATGAATCTATAGCATATTTAGTATTTGGGAATTTTGTAATTAGATCTTCAAAACTATCTTTAGCCAAGAAAGTTCTAGATTGATCATGATTCACATCAGAAATTAGCATATAATATGAAAGAGCTTTAAAGTAATATGCATAAGCAATATCAACATTTGCAGGATGTAGATTAATGAAAATATCAAGTACATCAACTGCCTCTTCATATTGAGCAGCAAGGAATAATGAGTATGCTTGCATCAATTCTGCCTGGGGCGTAAATTCATTACCTGGATGCTGATAAAATATTTTTCCAAATTCTTCAGCAGCATTTTTATACTTCTTTTTCTCAAGCAACATAATACCCTCATTATAAAGAGTAGAAATAGGCGTAACTAAATCATCACTATTTTTCTTGCTTTTACATCCGTTTAGAATGAGCCCTAAGCATAAAAGGGCACTTAATATTTTTGCTAATTTCATAAGAACTTAAATTCAGTTAATACCTAAATATATATAGGTTTAAAGGATTTCAAGAATTCAATTTCTAAAATTTTGTAAACTTATATATTTTTGCTAGGTTTTGTGTGTTTTTGATAAGTGTTTTTATTATTTTAATAGAAACTAGAATTTATAATGTTTAAGCTTTCAAAGCTTAAACAAAAGTACCCATAAGAGCAAATCTTATGAGTACTTTATATTTAGAACTTAAATGTTAACAATTACGAAGTAACGCTGGTGGTACCACAATTAGCATTACCAGTACTACCTGATACCATAGATACTATGTCTGGAGCTTTAAATAATATTATAATTGCCGCAACTATAACTAAAGCTATTTCCCATTGTAGTTTTCCTCTAAGTGTTTGAATACCTAACACGATTATACCAACAACGGCAATACCTCTTGCTGTATTACCTCTAAATATTAAAATTACATTACATAATGCCGCACCTACTGGATCACCAACGCTACCTGTAGCTAAACTATCCATGGACATTGTTATAATAGCTAAACCAAGTACCATAAACAATAGACGTAGCGACATGTTGTAATCAATTAATTCTTCATTTAATTTACGCAAATTCATATTTTTTACCTCAATTATGATTAGTTATTTAAAGATTAATGTATATTCTATTTACATATAAATCAACCTATAAATATATGTAATTTAAATTAATATACCAAAATATTGCAAAAATACTTGTTTTAAGTAACATTATAATCACATATTATGGTCTATAGTCTATGACTAACTACCAAATATATAAACAAATGTAAATAAAAATAGCCATACTACATCAACAAAATTCCAATACCATGCTGCGAATTCAAATCCTAAATGCCCATTATTTTTAATAGCAAAATCACCTCTTTTCGCCCTAAAATAACATACTATTAAAAATATAGTACCTATAATTACGTGTGCACCATGAAAGCCGGTTGCTAAATAAAAATTAGAAGGATATATACCATCAGTAAATTTAAAAGCAGCATGGTAATATTCATATGCTTGCATACAAGTGAAGAATATTCCAAGAATTATAGTAAGACCAAGAGCTGTTACACAATCCTTTTGATTACTTTCTTCTAAAGCATAATGAGCCCAAGTAACGGTAGTACCAGATAAAAGCAATATTAAAGTATTAATAAAAGGAATATCAAATGAGTCAAAAACTTTAATATTAGGTGGCGGCCACACGCCTTGTTTTATTACCCATACACCATCTAAAAGACCAACAGGTGATAAACTTGATTTAAAGAAAGATGCAAAAAATACTCCAAAAAACATTATTTCGGTTAAAATAAATAACGCCATCCCAATCCTTAGACCATGCCTAACAGGCTCAGTATGACTATGATCTATTATTCCTTCTTTTATTACATCTCTCCACCAAGAATATAAACAATAAGCTACTGAAATAAATCCAAAAGCTAGTATGTAATGGTTAAATTTATAGCTATGCATAAATGAAACCCCACCAGCGACTAAAATAAGCAAAGCAAATGAAGTTAAAATAGGCCAAGGGCTTGGATCAACTATATGAAATAAATGAGATTTAGTATTAGGCTGAGAGTTATTCATTTTTATTTTTTTATTTCTGATTACACATGTAAATATAAATTATTATTTATCCAAAAGCAAATTTTACCACAAAATATCACCCAAAAAATATAAAAAATAGTACTTATTAACTAAAAATTACATTTTTTATCAATATAACAACTAAAACCTCTTGACTATTTATATTATTCAACTAATATATGAAACGTTAATGATGTTTAAGCTCCATTGTTGCAAGACCAATCTGTCAAAAACTTATAAGTCAAGTTTATGCCAGTGGTCTGTTATTATATAGCTAACACGGAAAGGAAATATATATTAACATGCACAACATTGTTGATGTATATTATAATATACAAATATATAAAGGCATAAAGCAGATGAGAGCCTATAGTCAAGATTTAC